>JAAXUL010000259.1 GCA_013336035.1 Chloroflexales bacterium | reverse complement strand
GGCGCCCCCCTTCCAGCAGTGGTGTTGGGTATGGTGCAGCACAGCCTCGCGCAGATCGGCGACCTCTTTGCTCTGGTGCGCGACGCAGGCCACCACCGGCGTGCCGCCCAGGGCCGCCGAGAGCTCGGCGCAGTTGACCACCAGCCCGCGCTGCGCCGCCTGGTCGGTCATCGTCAGCACGAGCAGCAGCGGGGCGCCCGTCTCGATGATCTGGAGCGTCAGGTAGAGGTTGCGCTCGAGGTTTCCGGCGTCGACGACGTTGACCACAAGGTCGGGCCGCTCGTGCACAAGGTAGTCACGGGTGATCACCTCCTCGGGCGAGTAGGCGGTGAGGCTGTAGGCGCCAGGCAGGTCAACCAGCTCGATCGTCCGGTCGGGGCCGCGCAGCGTGCCCGTGGCCCGCTCGACCGTCTTGCCGGGCCAGTTGCCGACGTGCTGCTGCCCGCCGGTCAGGGCGTTGAAGATGGTGCTCTTGCCGACGTTGGGGTTGCCGGCCAGGGCGACGCGAAGGTGCGGGGTCATCACGGCTCCTGGATCAGGGTTGCGGTGCGATGAAGATCTGGCTGGCCTCGGCCTTGCGCAGCGAGAGCCGGTAGCCCTTGACCTCGAGCTCGAGCGGGTCGCCGAGCGGGGCCACCCGGGTGATGGTCACGATTTCGCCGGTGATGATGCCGAGCGCGAGCAGGCGCCGGCGCAGTGGCCCGGTCACGCCGAGGGCGACAATGACGCCGGACTGGCCAACGGTGATCTCGCTGAGCGGTACGCGCGCGGTGGTCATACGAGCGGGCTCCTGGCGCCGGCATGTGCCGGCTCATAGTCGGGCGACGGCAGCACAAGAATGTGCGCGGCGACGCCGGGCGCGAGCCGGACGCTGCGGCCGGAGACCTCCAGCAGCAGCGCGCCCCGGGCCCCGGCGGCGATCACGCGGACGACGCTCCCCGGGCGCAGGCCTTCGTTGGCCAGAAAGGCGCGCGTGACCGGGTCGGCGTCGACCTGCATCACCTGTGCGGGCGTCTCGAGCTGGGTCTGCCCCAGGCGCAGCCATGCGGCGCGCTCGGGGCGGGTGTCGTGGCGTGGGATCGGCTTGCCTTGCGGGCTGACCTGGGGGTCGTCGAGGAAGCATGCCAGCCGCCCGGCCACATCGTCGGAGGTGAGGTGCTCGAGCCGGCAGGCCAGGCTGTCCGCCTCGGCCGCCGGCATGCCTAGCCGCTCGACCAGGAAGACCTCCCAGAGCCGCCGGGAGCGCAGGACGCGGGTGGCGATCGACTGGCCCTCGTCGGTCAGCGCGACGCCCTTGTAGGGGAAGTAGGTGACGAGGCCCGCGTCGGCGAGCTTGCGCACCATCTGGTTCACCGAGACCGGCTGGATCGCGCGGGCCTGGGCCAGGGCGGCGAGTGGCACTGGCGCCGTGACCCCATCCTCGGCCAGCAGCGCAAGCGTGAGCAGGTACATCTCCTCGCTCTCGCTCACGAGCTGCGTGTTATGGTTCTCCATAGCCTCTTGCCGCAAAATGTTATGGCTGGGCACAGCATAGCGGTGGGCTGGTTGTAGTTCAAGAGGCGTCAGGTGAGCGAGTCACAACCGGCGCCGGGATGGCGCCCTGCTGGCCGGATCGCGCCGGCGTCTGATCGCGGGCAACACAGAGGCCGGTCGTCAGTGTCTCTGACGACCGGCCTGTATTTAGGTCTGAAGCGCGATACGGGGTTTGTGCCGCTACACGTGGTGATTGGTGTAGAGCGCCTCGAAGTCTGCGCTAAAGTCTGCCCATGAGACCTCGTCGTCGCCGTACAGCTCGCGCATCTCGGCGAGCAGGTCACTCTGGCTGATCGGCAGCGTCGTGCTCCCATAGAGGGCCTGAAGGTCTACGGCTAGCGTCTTGAGCGTAATGGTGCTGGTGTTCCCGCTGTAGAGCGCGTGGAGATCAGCCCCTATGTCCTCGAACGACACCGACGACTCGTCATGCATGGTGAACCCTGCGATGGCCTGATGCCCGGCTGTCTTCATCGACACACCTCTCATCCTTGCTTTGTATGAGGAGTTATACATCATACAAAGATCTGAAATAAATCACCCAAAGAGTATGGAACGAACCTTCGCTTCCGCCTTGGATGTATGATCCAAGCATACCAATAGTATATTTAGGCTCTTTCACTTCTTCAAGCCCGAATATATGATCCTTTTGGAATGAGTATGATAACTAATAGATATAAATACCCCTCAGCGCTACCCGCTGAAGGGTATTGTGGGCGGCTTGCCGACCGTTAGCCATAGGCCCTGCCTGTCATTCGCGGGCGCGCTCGCGAGGCCAGCTACACGAGCGCCTCGATCTCAAACGACACATCGCGGGCATGGATGCGCATCTGCTCCCCGCCAGCGATATACAGATCGATCAGGTCATCATCGGCGACATCCGCCACGGTGCCCTCGTAGCTCTCGCCCTCGCAGTACCGCACACGCCGGCTCCCCTGCCAGAGCTCGACGTCTTTGCGCACAGTGACCAGCACCTTCTGGCCCGCCTGCGGGAGCGCCTTCGCCCCGCGGGGGCGAAACTCGAGCGGGGCCGATCCCAACTTGAACATAGCCGTTACCTCACTTTGTAGCTACTTAATCGTCGTCCTCGATCCAGGCAAGGCTGTACAGCGCGCCGTCGTAGACCCTACGACTCACCAGCGGGTGCGGCTGCGCGCCCGCCGGCACGCGCTTATAGATATGGCGCGGGTGCCCCTCGTGGTGGACGCAGAGATAGTCGCCGTTCGCGGTGATCTGGGCATCGTCGCTCCCGTCAACTCGCTCCTCATAGCCGTGCGCGTCGTCCATACAGCTTGCCTCCTCGGTCTTTAGGGATGAAGGATGGAGCCCTATCACGGCTTCATCCTTCATCCTTCATCCTTCATCTTTTGTCCTAGTGCTTTCCGTTCCCGTTCCCGTTCCCGTTCCCGTTCCCGTTCCCGTTACTGAAGCTGAGGCTGATCGGGGCGCTGGTCGGCCCCTCGACGCCCAGCTCGACCAGGGTGTTGCTCACCACCGAGGTCGCCTTGCGCTCGAAGACCACGTTGGTGATCTCGTCGACGAGCGAGATGGCGCCGTTGTAGCCGACCACCGAGCGCCGGTGGTAGCCGAAGCGGTCCTCGACCGGGAAGCCCATGCGGATGAGCGGGATCTTCTCGGCGTCGGAGATGAACTTGCCCTTCGAGTGGCCGATCAGCAGATCGACCGGCTTGGCCTTGATGCGCTTGTGCAGCTCGTGCAGGTCGCCCTTGAGGATGATCTCGCTCTCGACCCCTAGCTCCTGGGTCAGCTCGACCATGCGCTCGCCCCAGGGACCATTCTCGGAGGCGGTGAGCACGTAGGCCGGGGTCATGCCCATCTCGGCGATCAGGCCCACCAGGCCCTCGAGCGTGTCGGGGTCGCCGTAGAGCGCCACGCGCAGGCCGGTGGTGAACATGTGCGTGTCCACCAGGGCGTCGAGCAGGCGCGCCCGCTCGACCTGTAGGGCCTCGGGCAGGGTGTGGTCGGTGATCTCGGTCAGCGTCTCGACGAAAGCGTCGGTGTTGGCCAGCCCGATCGGCATGGTCAGCACGTGGGCGGGGACGCCGTAGCGCCGCTCGTAGATGTGGGCCGCCTCGCCGCCGATGAGGCGCTGGAGGGCTACGGTCGCCAGGGACTTGGAGGAGCTGCGCAGCTCTTCGACGGTGGTGCCGCCGCGGGCGAAGTGGGGGCGCGGCTCGTAGTAGCCGCCGTCCAGCGTCTCGGAGTAGTCGGTGAGCCAGAGGCCGTGCAGGCCCATCTCGCGCACGATGTGCTTCAGCTCGCGGATGTCGCCCGGGTTGACCCAGCCGGGGATGATGTTGATCTTGCCGTTGGTCTCGCCCTTCTTCTTGCGCCGGTCGGGCAGCGTATTGGCGATCTCCTTGAGGAAGTTGTCGAAGCCGGTGATATGGTTGCCGACGTACGAGGGCGTCTTCACCGAGAGGATCGGGATGGTGATCTCGGGGTGCTTCTCCTGGAATTCGTCGATCGTGCCGGGGATGTCGTCGCCGATCGTCTCTGAGAGGCAGGTCGAGCAGACCATGATCATGGTCGGATTGAAGCGATCGACGATATTCTTCAGCGCCGTGAGCAGGTTGCCCTTGCCGCCGTAGACGGTGGTTTTCTCGGTCAGCGAGGTGGTGGCGACCTCGACGGGCTCGCGGAAGTGGCGGGCCATCTGGTGGCGCGGGTAGGTCGCGCAGCCCTGCGAGCCGTGGTTGATCGTGATCGCCCCGTGGATGCCGTAGTTGGCGAGCATGGCCCCGATCGGGGCGCACGAGCGGGTCGGGTTGATCGCGACCGCCCGGTCCTGTTTAACCACACAGCTCATTACAGTACCTCCTCGAAGCCATGCGCCGAGTGGTGGGCAGCGGGCGCGGGCCTGGCCCGGCTCTTCAGGGTCTGCCAGACCGGGGCGTGCAGGGCCTTGTCGATGTCGCGGGCGAAGTTGACCATGCCCACGAAGCCGGCGTAGGGGCCTGTATCGTAGGTGTGGCCATTGACGAAGGGCACGCCCAGCTTGTAGGCCAGGTACTTCTCTTTGTTGCCCGAGATGAACAGGTCGGGGCGGCGCTTGGTCAGGATCTCCTCGAGCTCGGGCACGTTGGGGTTGTCGATCATCATCGAGCCCTCGTCGAGCTGCTCGAAGATCTTCTCGTAGTCGTCCTCGTGGCCGAAGGTGGTGGCGGCGGTCTGCGTCTCCATGCCCAGCTCGCGCAGCAGCTCGATCCAGTGCCAGGTGCGCGGCCCGCCCTGGTAGATGAAGACCTTCTTGCCGGTCAGGCGCTGGCGGAAGTACTCGATCTTGGGCTGGATCTTGGCCAGCTCGCGCTCGATCACCAGCTCGGCCTCGGCCTCAAGGCCGAAGACGGCCGCCGTGTCGCGCAGCGCCTGGGCCATATGCTTCATGCCCCAGAGGGTCACGTTGATCGAGGGCGTGCCGTACTTGTCCTTCATCATGTCGGCGATGTACGTGGCCGAGCGCTGACAGTGAACTACGTTGAGCGAGGCTTTGTGCATGATCTGCAGGTCGTCCACCGAGACGTTGCCGGTGAAGCGGGTGAGGATCCTCAGCCCAATCGCCTCGAAGAGGTACTCGAAGGTGCGGATGTCGTTCTTGATGTTGTAGTCGCCGACGATATTGATCGTCCGGCTGAAGTCGCCCTCGGGCTCGACCGACCCGACCAGATGGCGGAAGATCGTCTCGTTGCCGACGTGGTGGCCCGCCGACTGGCTGACGCCCTTGAAGCCCTCGCACTCGAAGAAGACCACGGGCTTGCCGATTATCTCCTGGGCCTGCTTGGCCACATCGCGGCCGTCATCGCCGATCAGGGCCGTCGAGCAGGTGTTGTAGACAAAGACCGCCTTGGCCTCGGGGAACTCGCGGCTGGCCTCGATGATCGACTGGAGCAGCTTCTTCTCGCCGCCGAAGACGATATTGGTCTCGTTCATATCCGACACGAAGGTGTACTTCATGTGGAAGTCGGTATCGGCCAGGTGGGGCCGGTAGCCCCACGAGAAGAAGGCGCAGCCGATCGGCCCGTGGGTCAGCTGGATGGCGTCTTTGACCGGGCCGCCCACCACGCCGCGACAGCCGGCGTAAGTGCAGCCGCGCTCGGTCATGTCGCCCGGGGTGGTGGCCGAGTTGCTAGAAATAAAGCAGCCAGCACCGTCGCCGCGTTTGCATTTCCCGCCCTCCTCCTTCAGCGCGATATGGAGCGCGCGCTCGGGGAGGGTCTCGTTACACTTGAGCTCCATGGGTCTCTCCTCAATTAATCGGCGGCTACGCCCGGCTCTGTGCGCTCGGCCTTGCGCTGGGTGAGGAACTTCGGCACGCAGACCTTCTCGGGCTCGCTGCCGCAGCCATCCTCGCCGGGCACGCCGATGGCGTCGGCGCGGCAGCGCTGGCAGTTGCGGAACTGCTCGATGACCTGGGCGCACTCGTTGCGCACCTTGTTGACCATCTCGACCGTCGGCTCCTGGAGGTGGGCGAACTTCGCCAGGGGCAGCATCGGGATGATATTCATAATGAAGGCCCCGTGGTCCTTCACTACGCGGGCGACCTCGATCAGGTGTCGGTCGTTGACGCCCGGGATGAGCACCGAGTTGACCTTGACCAGCATCCCGCGGTACGAGGCCTCGCGCAGGCCTTCCATCTGGTTGCGGTTTAGCAGCTCGAAGGCCTCGCGGCCGCGATAGGTCTTGCCCTGGTAGCGCACATGCGAGTAGATCTGCTCGCCGATCGCCGGGTCCACGGCGTTGATCGTGACCGTCAGCGTCGTGATTCCGGCCCGGTCGATCGCCTCGATGCGGTCTGGCAAGAGCAGGCCGTTGGTCGAGATGCAGCGGGTGAGCCGTGGAAACTCCTCTTTGGCCCGCTCGAAGGTGGCCAGGGTTGCGTCATTGGCCAGGGCGTCGCCCGGGCCGGCCACGCCCAGCACCTTTAGGCGCGGGTCGCGGGTGACGGCCTGACGGATTGTCTGCATTGCCTCGTCAGGCGAGACCACGCGCATCGTGACCCCGGGCCGGTTCTCGTTCGGGCAGGCGAACTTGCGGATGCAGTAGTTGCACTGGATATTGCAGCGTGGCGCAACCGGGACATGGATCCGCCCGAAGCGAAAGTGGGCCGTGGGGCTGTAGCAGGGGTGCGTGCTGATATCGACCTTCGGGATACAGCTGCCCTGACACTCATTTGTTGCTGGAGCTTCCATTAAGTACCTCAGCGAGGGGGGTGTGGGGGAACCAGGTTCCCCCACATTCGCCCTAATCCACGATCCCGTAGTCGCGCATCAGGTCCTCGAGCTCGTCCTGGCTGATCGGCGTGGGGATGGTGAAATCCTCGTTCTCATTGATCTCATTCGCCAGCTTGCGGTACTCGTTGGCCTGGGGCAGCTCGGGGTCGAAGTCGATCACGGTCTTGCGGTTGATCTCGGCGCGCTGCACGTCCTTGCTGCGCGGCACGAAGTGGATCATCTTGGTGTTGATCCGCTTGGCGAACTCCTCGACCATCTCGCGCTCGTTCTCGACCATACGCGAGTTGCAGATCAGGCCGCCGAGGCGGGCGTAGCCGCGCTCGCCGAACTTCTTGATGCCCTTCGCGATATTATTGGCGGCGAAGAGGGCCATATACTCGCCCGAGCAGACGATGTAGATCTCCTGGGCGTAGCCCTCGCGGATGGGCATCGCGAAGCCGCCGCAGACCACATCGCCCAGCACGTCGTAGAAGACGTAGTCGAGGTCGGCCTTGTAGGCCCCCAGGGCCTCGAGGGTCTGGATGGCCGTGATCACGCCGCGCCCGCCGCAGCCGACGCCGGGCTCGGGGCCGCCCGACTCGACGCACTTGACGTCGCCATAGCCCTTGACCAGCACGGTGTCCAGCTTTACGCTCTCGGGGCCGATGTCGCGCAGCGTATCGAGCACCGAGGGCTGGCGGGTGCCGCCCAACAGTAGGCGCGTACAGTCGGCCTTGGGATCACAGCCGACGACCATCAGCTTGTTGCCCATTGACGCTAGCGCGGCCGCAGTGTTTTGCTGTGTGGTGGACTTGCCGATTCCGCCCTTGCCGTAAAATGCAACTTGCCGCATGGGTTTGCTCCTCTAAATGCTTCACTACATAAGCCGGAGGCCGCCTGCCACGAGGTTTCGTGGCACAGCACCGCCGGGCCGCGCCGGCATAGTGCTCGCCGACGCAGTCTGGTCTCACGCTTCGGGCGGCCTGTCCTACGTGCGCGAGGTGGCCCTACATGGGCGCCACTCGTCGCTCTCGCTCACTGGGCCACGCGGAGCCCTACGGGGCGGATCAGCCGTCTTGTGGTTGTACCCAGGGGAAACACGCAATGCCGCACTCCCTTCGTGGGGGGCGGCTGAGCAGATGCGCGCAGTCTTACCAGAGACATGCACCAGCGCTCACGCCGCCGCTGCGAAGCCCCAGCCGCTGCTATAGCGGCGCGGGGCATCCCGTTGGGAAAACGGCTACGTAAGGCCGGGGATGGGGACATATGCTATCATGTCACCGCATCGGCGCTCACGCCGCCGCTGCTCAGGTCCCCCCGCCGGTGCCAGCGGCGTGGGGACCTCCTGCTGTCTGAGCGTCAGGTCTGGTGGGGGAAGGGGCGCCCGGGGGAAAGCCGGGCCGTCGCTGTCACAGTGCCAGTGTCACAGCGCCCGCAACGTGCCCATGCGAGGGCTCGTTGCCGCTTCGCTACACCTTAATTGCGATTGGTACTCAGACAGGGTAGCTGCGTCACTGCAGGGGAGGACAATCTCGGAACGGTACGTCTTTGTGGTGTCCGCTTGGACACGAGGTGGGCGGTTCTGGTAGAGCACTTCCTCATCCTCTACCATCTCTCGCCACTGTTGTGTTACCGTCAGTGGGTACATGAAGAATATACCATTGTTCGCTCATGCTGACAATGCCTGAGCAGGGATTTTTGGTTGTGATCTCTTAACCATCATGCTTTAAGCGATATAATTGCAGTCTATCAGCAGAGATGATTAATGGTGAGAGAAAGAACTAATTCAAAACGTATTAGATCTCTTGTCCAAACCATGTAAATCTATTGAATTGTCTACGTCATAAGATCCAAAAATCGTTTTGCGCTATTGTGCATGTTGAACGGAAGAGGTCGATTTGGCCCCGCCCCGGCTGCGGCGCGGCGCGCGGCGGACGACCGCTGACCGCCGTCGGCAGCTGCCCACGGTCGGTGGTCGTCGCTCAGAGCTCGGCACGGACTTTCGGCGAGCTGTGCTAGCGTGGGTCTGCTGTCTCTGTGCCTAAGAGGCGCTCGATCGTAGCGACGAGCCCTTGCAGGCTGACCGGCTTGGTGTGGCTCACGGCGGCCAGGCCGCTCAGCCGACCGTTGGCGTCACGGGTGTAGAAGACCGTGTACAGCATCCAGGTCGAGCCCGATCAGGCGCAGGCCGGCCGGGTTGATGTAGAACGGTATGAAGCTCATGTCGCACATGCCGATGAGCTCGGCGCTAAGGCTATGTGAATCATGACGTCCCCGGGGCGCCCAACCGCGTTAGCGGTCTTGATGGCGCCCCGGGGATGCTGCTGTGCTAGTGGGCCGCTTGTGTTCGGCGGTGCTATTCCGTGAAGGGATGTCGCGT
>JAAXUL010000258.1 GCA_013336035.1 Chloroflexales bacterium | reverse complement strand
TCCGATCTCTCGCGGCTAAAGCCCGCGATCGCGGCGGCGATCTCGCCCTCATAGAAGGCCCGCGGGCCCTCTCGCGCGACCAGGCGCAGCGTGCGGGCGTGTCCGGGGGCGACGAAGCGCTCGGCGGCCCGGGGCGCCCTGCCGCCGGGCGCGTAGGTCGCGAGGAAGCCGGCGAACTCGGGGCCGCTGCGCTGCCTGGCGGCGGCCACGCCCCTGGCCCAGAAGTTGCTCACCATGGCAGCCACAGGGGCGCCGCCCTCGGCGTAGGCGATGGCCGGGCCGAGCACCTGCCCGAGCGGCAGCCGGCCGAAGCGGGCGTGCATATCGCCCCAGAGCTGCACCACGCCGGGCACGGTCACCGGCAGCCAGCCGTGGGTAGGCACCCCGGCGTGGCCGGCGCGCCGCAGAGCCTCGACGCTCAGGGCGGCGGGGGCGCGGCCCGAGCCATTGATACCGTGGAGCCGCTGGCCATCCCAGATGAGGGCGAAGCCATCGCCGCCGAGCCCGTTCGAGGTGGGCTCGAGCACGGTGAGGCAGGCCGCCGCTGCGATGGCGGCGTCGACCGCGGAGCCGCCGGCGTGCAGCATGGCCAGGCCAGCCTGCGAGGCGAGGGGGTGGCTCGTGGCGACCGCGCCGTTCCCGGCCACGAGGGGCGCGCGGCGGGCGGCGTAGGGGAAGCTGAGCAGGTCATATTGCACGAGTGGCCCTCCAGCGGGCTTATAGGCGGGCGCCGCTCTGGGCGCCCATATGAATTATGCCACATGTTCGGCTACCAGCCTTTCCATCTCCCAGCGTCTTATAGAGCGCCCCCTGGTTGTCGTTCTTTTCGTTACCTAACCCCGCCACAGAGTATAATAAGGGTCACAAAAGACCTCAAATTCCAGGGAGGACCCACATGAGCTACCCCAGTACGAACCGTCTCTGGTCGATCGCCTGGCTCATCCTCGCCGTGCTCGTGATCCCATTCCTGGTGGCCCGCCTTTTCTTCGATGAAGATCAGCTGCTCGCCGCTATCGTTACAGCAATCATCTTAGGCCTGGCCTGGCTCTTCTTCTATGGGCGCGTCCCGGAAGTCCCGAAAGAGACTGTCGTCATCCGTAAGGGCCCGGGTGATCAGCTCGACGTGTTCACCAAGGGCCAGTACCCGTACATGCCTCTCATCCACAGCATCGTGGCCGTCCTGCCCAACTACCGGCTCACCTTCGAGCTTCCGGTCGAGAATATCGACACCCGGACGCCAAACCTCGGGCGGATCAGCAAGATCACGGTACGTGTCGCCTGCAGCATCAAGGATCACGCGGCCTTCTTCCGCACATCGGCGGCCTTCCTCGACCGCATCATTGAGCTCGAGGAGAGCACGAAGCTGAAGCGCACCGATACGGCCCTGTGGAGGAAGCTCCTGAAAGAGCTTGCGCAGTCACTGATCGATGACTCGGTGCGTGATGTGGTCTGGAAGTGGCAGGATCTGCGGGCCTCTGACCCTGGCCTGCTCACGAACCTGACCTTCGACTCGCTGAAGAACTCCGACGACGACCCCTACGGGCTGAGCCTTAACCGCGTCAACCTGGCGCAGCAGGTCGCCATTGAGGTCGCCGATAGGATCGCCAGGAACGGCTATGGCATTGCCCTGCGACCGCTGGTCTTCGAGTCAATCGAGATCGACCCAGAGATGATCAAGCGGAAGACAGGCAATCGTGATAAAGACAAAGAGAAGGCCAAACACGACGCCTCGCTCCTGGCCGCCGCAATCATCGAGAAGGGCGTCGCCGAGGCCGAGGTCCGCGCGACGACCCTCGCCAAGCTGCTCGACGTGCTGATCAACCAGTACGATATCCCCCACACCGACCCGCTGATCGCGCAGGTGGTGCGCGCCTCGCTCTACAGCGACGGCGAGATGATCTGGAAAGGTGTGCTCGAGAAGAGCACCGATGGCGACGGCAAGGCCAAGGCGGCGTAGCCACACGCACAGGTGGCGCGGTCGGCCCGACGATGGTAAGATGCGCCTGCTTGCCGCTCTGTTGACGGCCGCGCGACCGCTATTTTAAGGAGGCGTGCCATGCGCACCCGTGAGCACTACGACGCCGAGCTCGCCAACCTGCACCAGCAGCTCCACGAGCTGGGCGCCATGGCCGCTACGGCCGTGGCCCGCGCCCTCGATGCCCTGGCTCGCCGGGACCACACGCTGGCCCAGCAGATCAAAGATGACGACGCCCTGGTCGACCAGGCCCAGCACCACATCGAGGAGCGCGCCGTCAGCCTGATCGCCCTCCAGCAGCCCGTTGCCCGCGATCTGCGGCGCATCATCGCCGCGATCGCGATCAGCAGCGAGCTCGAGCGGATCGCCGACTACGCCAAGGGCATCGCCAGGCTGGTGATCGGCCCCACGGGCGCCCGGCCCCTCGAGGCCTCCGCCGAGCTGCTCCGCGTCGGCGCCATGGCTCAGGCCAGCCTCGCTCACGTGCTCGCCGCCGTCGCCGCCAACGACGAGGCCGCCGCCCGGGCCCTGGCCCTCGAGGAGGACCAGATCGATCTGGCCTACAAGCCGCTTAAGGCCAGGCTTACCGCCAGCCTGACCACCAGCCCCGACCCGGCCCGCGACGTCGACCTGCTCTTCATCGCCCATAACCTTGAGCGCATCGCCGACCGCGCCACCAATATCGCCGAGCGCGTCATCTACTGGGCCAGCGCCCAGACCATCGCGCTCAACCCCTGACGGGTGCGGCGGCGCCATTGTCGCGGCTGAACCACTTGCCCCCCTCTGCCGCTGCGCAGGCGAGGGGGGCCAGACTGTGGAGGTTTTATGGAGCGACACCCCCTTGGCGACGCCGGCCCCCTCGTCACCCGGCTCGGGCTAGGGCTAGCCGCCCTTGGCCGCCCCGGCTATATCACGCTGGGCCACGCCGGCGACCTTGACGCAGAGTATGACCCGGCGGCGATGGAGGCCCGCGCCCACGCTGTCTGCGACGCCGCCTGGGCCGCCGGCGTGCGCTACTTCGACGCCGCCCGCTCGTACGGCCGCGCCGAGGAGTTTCTGGGCGGCTGGCTGCGGGCCCGCCGCCTCGACCCCGCCGCGGTGACCGTCGGCTCGAAGTGGGGCTACACCTACACCGCCGGCTGGCGCACCGACGCCCCCGCCCACGAGGTGAAGGAGCACAGCCTGCCCGTGCTGCGCCGCCAGTGGGCCGAGAGCCAGGCCAGCCTGGGGCCCTACCTGCGCCTCTACCAGATCCACTCGGCCACCATCGAGAGCGGCGTCCTCGACAGCCCCGAGGTCCTTGGCGAGCTGGCCCGCCTGAGGGCCGGCGGCCTCGCTATCGGCCTGTCGGTGAGCGGGCCGCGCCAGCCCGAGGTGATCCGCCGCGCCCTGGCCGTGCGCGTCGATGGCGCCCGCCTCTTCGACGCTGTGCAGGCCACCTGGAACCTGCTCGAGCCCTCGGCCGGCCCGGCCCTCGCCGAGGCCCACGCCGCCGGGCTCGGCGTGATCGTCAAAGAGGCCCTGGCCAACGGGCGCCTCGCTGGACGCAACAACGACCCGGCCTTCGCGCCGAGCCGAGCCGCCCTCGCGGCCCAGGCCGCCCGCCTCGGCTGCGCCCTCGACGCCCTGGCCATCGCCGCCGCCCTGGCCCAGCCCTGGGCCGGCGTCGTCCTCAGCGGCGCCGCCCCAGTCGAGCATCTCCCGGCAACCGCGGCCGGCCTGGCGGTGGCCTGGGACGCGCAGGCCGCCGCCGCGCTCGCGCCCCTGGCCGAGGCGCCCGAGGCCTACTGGCAGACGCGCGCCGCGCTCCCCTGGAACTGAGCCCGGAGAAGATCCTGGCAGAGATAATGAGGTTCGGCCAGTGGCGATCATCGAGACCGAGCGCCTGACTATGCGCGATCTGGCGCCGGAAGATGTCGAGGAGCTGGCGCCAATCTTCGCAGACGCTGAGATGATGCGCTTCTACCCGGCGCCCTTCAGCCGCGAGCGCACGGCGGGGTGGATCGACTGGTCCAGGCGCCTCTACAGCCAGCGCGGCCACGGCCTCTGGGCCCTCGTGCGCCGGGCCGACGGCCTCTTCCTCGGCGACTGCGGCCTCGTCCCCCAGCTGATCGAGGGCGCCGAGCTGCTCGAGATCGGCTACCACGTGCGCCGCGACCAGTGGGGGCACGGCTACGCCAGCGAGGCGGCCCGGGCCTGCCGTGACTACGCCTTCGCCACCCTCGCCGCGCCAGAGATCTGCTCAGTCATCGACCCGCTCAACGGCGCCTCCCGCCGCGTCGCCGAGCGCGTCCACCAGGATATGCGCCTCTTCCACTGGGAGAAGACCGGCAAGACGATGTGCCTCTACACAAGTCGGCGCCCGTAGCCCCGCCCCTCCACCTGCCGGCCCCGCGACCCGAGCGCTCTCGGGCTGCGCCGGCACGGAAATTGCGACACGCAGAGCGACACCCTCGTGATCTAAATAAGCATATAGGCAGCGATGCTGAGCTCTATCAAAGAGACCACCGAAGCGCTGGCCGGCGAGGCGTACATCGCCGACATCGGGCTATGCACGAGCCTGTTCCTTGCCCTGCGCATGGGCAAGGCCCTGCTGCTAGAGGGCGAGCCCGGCGTCGGGAAGACCGAGGTGGCCAAGGTGCTGAGCCGCCTCTTCGCCGCGCCCCTGATCCGGCTGCAGTGCTACGAGGGCATCGACGTCGCGCAGGCCGTGTACGAGTGGAACTACCCGCGCCAGCTGCTCGAGCTTCAGGCCCGTCGCGACCAGGCCGATGCCGCCCAGGCGCACACCGAGGGTATCTACGCCGAAGCATTCCTGCTCAAGCGCCCGCTGCTCCAGGCGATCGACGCGGCGAACACGCAGGCCCCCGTGCTGCTGATCGACGAGCTCGACCGCGCCGACGAAGAGTTCGAGAGCTTCCTGCTCGAGCTGCTCTCCGACTTTCAGATTACCATCCCCGAGCTTGGCACACTGCGCGCGCGCCACAGGCCGATCATCATCATCACCTCGAACCGCACCCGCGAGCTGCTCGACGCCCTCAAGCGGCGCTGCGTCTACCACTGGATCGACTACCCCACGCCCGAGAAGGAGCTCGAGATCGTCCACCGCAGGCTGCCCGGCGTCGGCACGCGTATGGCGGCCCAGGTCGTCGCCTTCATCCAGGCGGCCCGGCGCCAGGAGCTCGCCAAGCCGCCCGGCGTGGCCGAGACCCTCGACTGGGCCGAGGCCCTGACCCACCTGGGCGCCAGCGAGCTGAGCCCCCAGCTTGTTGACGCGACCCTCGGCATGATCCTGAAGTACCAGGACGACGTGGACACCCTGCGCGGCGCGCTGGCAGGACATATTCTCGAAGAGCTAGTCTGAGACACATCGTGGGCGACGATGCCCTCCTACGGAATACTCTTAGCTTCACCCGCCTGCTGCGGCGGGCCGGCATGCCCGTGGGGCTCGACCAGAGCCTCGACCTGCTGCGCGCCCTCGATCTGGTCGATATGGGCTCACGCGACCAGGTGTATTACGCCTGCCGCGGCATCCTGATCAGCCGCCACGAGCACATCGCGCTCTTCGACGCGCTCTTCGCCCGCTTCTGGCGGCGCCATGACGACGGGGCCGCCCGCCGCCCGCCCATGCCCCGCGCGCCACGCCGCCCCCGCGAGCAGCCCTTCACCATCGTCACCTATATGGCCCACAGGGCCCGTCCCGGCGACGAGTTGATCGACGTGGCTGATAAGGCCGGCGCCTACAGCCCCGCCGAGACCCTTCAGCGCAAGGCATTCTCGGCCATGACCCCCGAGGAGCTAGCGCAGGTGCGCCGCCTGGTCCAGCGTCTCGACTGGCGCATCAGCCGGCGCGTAACCCGCCGGCAGCTCTGCCACAATGGAGACCACCCACGAGGTCAGGGTCACCACGCCCGCCAACGTCTGCGGCATGGGCCACCGCATGAAGCGCAAAGAGGACCCGCGCTTCATCCAGGGCCAGGGCAACTACATCGACGACGTAAAGCTGCCGGGCATGCTCTTCATGGCCCTGGTGCGCAGCCCGTACGCCCACGCGAGGATCACGAAGATCGACGCGAGCGAGGCGCTAAAAACCCCCGGCGTGCTCGCCGTGATCACCGGCGAGGACCTGAAGCGGGCCGGGAACCTGCACTGGATGCCGACCCTGATGTCGGACACCCAGATGGTGCTGCCGATCGAGAAGGTCGTCTACTACGCCCAGGAGGTCTGCGCGGTGGTCGCGACCGACCGCTACGCCGCCGCCGACGGCGTCGAGAAGGTCGTGGTGGACTACGACCCGCTGCCGGTCGTGGTCGACCCCTTCGAGGCCCTCGAGAACAAGACCATCGTCCGCGACGACAAAGAGCTGAAGACCAACCACATCTGGCACTGGGAGGCGGGCGACCGAGAGGCCACCGAGCAGGCCTTCGCCGGAGCGGCGAAGGTGGTCGCCCAGCACATGCACCTCCCGCGCATCCACGTCGCCTCGATCGAGACCTGCGGCATGGTGGCCGACTTCCACAAAGCCACCGGCAAGCTCAAGGTCTGGATGACCAGCCAGGCGCCCCACGCCCACCGCACCGTCTTCGCCCTGGTCAGCGGCATCCCCGAGCAGAAGATCCAGATCATCTCGCCCGACATCGGCGGCGGCTTCGGCGGCAAGGTGCCGGTGTACCCCGGCTACGTCTGCTGCGTGGTGGCGAGCATCGTCACGGGCAGGCCCGTGAAGTGGATCGAGGACCGCAGCGAGAACCTGCAGGCCGACAGCTTCGCCCGCGACTACCACATCACCGCCGAGATGGCCGCCGACGAGCAGGGGCGCATCAGCGGGCTGCGCGTGCGCACCCTGGCCGACAACGGCGCCGCCGACGCCGCCGCCAACCCCTCGAAATTCCCGGCGGGCCTCTACAGCGTCTGCACCGGCTCGTACGACATGCGGGCCGCCCACATCGCCGTAGACGGCGTCTACACCAACAAGCCGCCGGGCGGGGTGGCCTACCGCTGCTCGTTCCGCGTCACCGAGGCCGTGCACATGATCGAGCGCATGGCCGACATCATGGCCCACGAGCTCGGCGAGGACCCGGCGGCCTTCCGCCTGAAGAACTTCATCAGGCCCGAGCAGTTCCCCTACCGCTCGCCGACCGGGTGGGAGTACGACAGCGGCAACTACCACGAGGCTCTCAAGCTGGCCATGGAGCTGGTCGGCTACGAGGAGCTTAGAGCGGAGCAGGCCGCGAAGCGCGCCCGCGGCGAGCTGATGGGCATCGGCATCTCGAGCTTCACCGAGGTGGTGGGCGCCGGACCCTCGCGCGACTACGACATCCTGGGCATCAAGATGTTCGACAGCGCCGAGATCCGCATCCACCCTACCGGCAAGGCCATCGCCCGCTTCGGCACCAAGAGCCAGGGCCAGGGCCACGAGACCACCTACGCCCAGATCGTCGCCGAGGAGCTGGGCATCCCCGCCGCCGATATCGAGGTCGAGGAGGGCGACACCGACACGGCGCCCTACGGGCTGGGCACCTACGCCAGCCGCTCGACGCCCACCGCCGGGGCCGCCGCCGCCATGGCCGCCCGGAAGATCCGCGCCAAGGCCCGCACGATCGCCGCCTATCTGCTCGAGGTCAGCGCAGACGACCTGGAGTGGAGCGTGGACCGCTGGCAGGTGAGGGGCTCGCCCGACCAGCACAAGACTATCCAGGACATCGCCTTCGCCGCCTACACCAACCACCCGCCGGGGGTCGAGGCCGGGCTCGAGGCCACCGACTACTACGACCCGCCGAACCTCACCTTCCCCTTCGGCAGCTACATCTGCGTAGTCGACATCGACAGCGGCACCGGCGAGGTGAAGATCCGCCGCTTCGTCGCCGTGGACGACTGCGGCAACATCATCAACCCCATGGTCGTCGAAGGCCAGATCCACGGCGGCCTGACCATGGGCCTCGCCCCGGCGCTCTTCGAGGAGATCGTCTACGACGAGAACGGGACCAACCTGACCGGCACCTTCATGGATTACCTGCTGCCCACGGCGGTCGAGATCCCGAAGTGGGAGCTGGGCAAGACGATCACGCCCTCGCCCCACCACCCGATCGGCGCCAAGGGCGTGGGCGAGTCGCCGACCGTCGGCGCGCCGCCCGCCATCGCCAACGCCGTGGTCGACGCCCTCTGGCACCTGGGCGTGCGCCACATCGACATCCCGATCACCCCGCAGAAGGTCTGGAAGCTGCTGCGGGAGCGCGGTGTGAGTGAGTAGCCCGCTTCGCGAGGGCTTAAGGGGGAGCCCGGTCCCCCTTTGAGCCCCACTATGGAACAGTCATGTGCGACGACTTTTTTGAGCAAGCTCACGACCTCGCCCGGCAGGGCATACCCTTCGCTACGGCCACGGTCGTGCGCGCCGAGCGCCCCACCTCGGGCAAGCTGGGCGACCAGGCGATCATCACCGCCGACGGCCAGATGCACGGCTGGATCGGCGGCAGCTGCGCCCAGCCCACGGTAGTGCGCGAGGCCCTGGCCGCCCTGCGCGAGGATCAGGGCCGCCTCGTGCGCCTCTCGCCCGACCCGGCGGCCCAGGCCCCCCGCGAGGGCATGCGCGACGTGCCGATGACCTGCTACAGCGGCGGCACCCTTGAGATCTTCGTCCAGCCCCACCCGCCCCGCCCGCGCCTGCTGGTGGTCGGCGGGCTGCCCGCGGCCCGCGCCCTGGCCCACCTGGGCCGCGCCCTCAGCTACCATGTGATCGTCGCCGACCCCGACCACGCCGGCGGCGAGGTGGCGGGCGCCGCCGAGCTGCTCACCGACCTCGACGCTATGGCCGGGCGGGTCACCCCGTTCACCTTCGCGGTGGTGGCGACCCACGGCGTGTTCTGTGCGCTGTATACGGACCGCGCGAGTCACTTCATCCACACGCCGCCGGCGGGGCACCCCCGGGCACAGACGCAAGTCGAGCGGGCGTTGCAGCAGCTCGGCATCGAGCTGATCTGGGCGCATTCCCCGCAGGCGCGCGGGCGGAAGGAGCGCCTCTACGGTACGCTGCAGGGGCGCTGGCCCCAAGAGCTGCGCCTGCGAGGGGTCACGACGGCGGCCGAAGCGAATGCGTGGCTCCAGGCGGACGGGATTGCCGCCTTCAACCGTCGGTTTGCCGTGGCCCCGGCCCAGCCTGGGTCCGCGTTTCTG
>JAAXUL010000257.1 GCA_013336035.1 Chloroflexales bacterium | reverse complement strand
CGGCGGTGACCATCAATATCGCCGCCCCGCTGAGCGACGCCCTGGCACTGATGCGCGAGCACGACGTGCGCCGCCTGCCGATCGTGATCGACACCGGCGAGCTGCGGGGCATTATCACCCAGGGTGACATCAGGGGCGCCGATGTCATGCGGATCGCCGGCCTCGACCCGCTCGACATCGCCCACGCCCTGCGTCACGTGAAGGTCTACGAGGTGATGACCGAGAACCCGATCGCGATCACTCCCGAGACGGGCCTCCGCGAGGCGGCCATGCTCATGATCGAGAATAAGGTCGGCGGCCTGCCTGTGGTCGATGATCAGAACCGGGTGGTCGGAATTATCACCGAGAGCGACCTCTTCGAGACCCTCGTCCAGCAGCTCGACGCCCACACCCCGCAGGTGTGAGCGCTCACCCCTTCCAGGCCTCGTGGTAAGATACAGTGGGAGAGCTGATCAAACCTAGTGGAGGCAGGGATGGGCGACAAGCACGAGCGTGTGCGCCTGACGAGCATGGCCGCCTGCGCCGGCTGAGCGTCGAAGCTGGGGCCGGGCGCCCTTTCAAACTTGCTGGCCACGCTGCGCCTGCCCACCAGCCCCAGCCTGCTGATCGGGCTAGAGGCAAGCGATGACGCGGCCGTCTATAAGCTGGACGAGCGCTCCGCGCTCGTGCAGACGGTCGACTTTTTCCCGCCGATCGTTGACGACGCCTACGCCTATGGCGCCATCGCCGCGGCCAACGCCCTGAGCGACGTCTACGCGATGGGCGGGCGGCCGATCCTCGCCCTCGCCATCGCCGCCTTCCCCGACACGCTCGACCTGGCGGTGATGGCGGCGATCATGCAGGGCGGTGCCGACAAGGCCGCCGAGGCCGGCGTCGTGGTGGCCGGCGGCCACACCGTCACCGACCGCGAGCCCAAGTACGGCCTGTGCGTCACCGGCCTGGTCGACCCCGCCCACGTGACCACCAAGGGCGGCGCGCGCCCCGGCGATGTGCTGCTGCTCACCAAGCCCCTCGGCACCGGCCTGATCACCACGGCGATCAAGTGGGATGAGGGCGACGAGGCGCACCTCGAGGCCGCCACTGCCAGCATGCTCCGCCTCAACCGGCGCGCCGCCGAGCTGGCCGCCAAGGTCGGCGTCCACGCGGCCACCGATATCACCGGCTTCGGCCTGCTCGGCCACGCCGCCGAGGTCGCCCGCCACAGCCGGGTGGGCCTGCGCGTCGAGGCCGCGGCCCTGCCCCTGCTGCCCGGGGCCGAGGACTACGCCCGCCGCGGTATCGCGCCCGGCGGCCTCGGCCGCAACCGCGAGCACCTCGAGGGCCCCGGCTATGTCCGCTACGCCGCCCATATCGAGGAGGCCCGACGGCTCATCCTCTACGACCCCCAGACCTCGGGCGGGCTTCTCTTCGCCCTCCCCCCCGCCGCCGCCGCGGAGCTGCTGCGCCGCTGCGCCGCCGAGGGCGAGCCCTGCTGGCCGATCGGCGAGGCGACCGCCGGCGAAGGGATCGAGGTGATATAGCCGTAGCATACTAGCTAGTGTGCCACCCGGCACAGACGGGCACAGGTGTGCTATACTGATTGCGGTTCTCGCAACCGTCGCGTAAACACGCCCGCACTCATATTGTCGTCAGTGGTCCTTTCGGGTATGATACTGAGTATGGAGAGACATTAGTGGGCCGGAGGCCCCTGCGCTGGACTCTTCTTGATAGGGCTGGGCGCCTGGCCTGGCGGAAAGGAGGATCGGGGCAGCGCCGCGATTGTCAATAGCGGCCAAAGAAAGTACAGACCTGACCTGAAGAGTGAGAGAGCAAGATAATGGTTGTGGAGTTAAAAACCTATGAGCACACCAGCCGAGACACGCAACGGTATGCGGTGGATTCGGGCCGACCTGCACATTCATACGCCGGCATCTGAGGATTACGCCGAACCGGAGATTACCTACCTCGACATCCTTCAGGAAGCTGAGCGTCGCGACCTCGAGATTATCGCATTTACCGACCATAACACCGTCCACGGCTACGAGCAGTTCCAGCGCGAGCTCGATTTCTTGCGGGCCCTCGAGTCAGCCGGCCGCCTCACCGAAGAAGAGCAGGTCCGCCTAAACGAGTACCGCCGCCTCCTCGATAAAATCACCGTATTGCCGGGGTTCGAGTTCACCTCACACTTCGGCGCCCACATCCTCGGCGTCTTCCCGCCCAACCGGCCGATTAGCCTGATCGAGGCCACCCTCCTGCAGCTTGGCGTCCCCCACGAGGCGCTCAAGTCCGGCCTCTGCGGGGTCGCCAACACGCGCCACGTCACCGAGGCCTATGAGATAATTGCCCGGGCCGGCGGCATCGTGATCGCCCCCCACGTTAATGGCCCCAACGGCGTCGTCACCGAGACCCTGCGCATGGGCACGAGCGGCCAGTCGCGCATCGCCGTCTCGCAAAGCCTGCACCTGCACGCCCTCGAGTTTGTAAACTTCTACACCGACCACGAGAAGTTCACCTCGCCCGGCTTCTACAATGGGAAGACCGAGCACTACGAGCGGCGCATGTTCTGCATTCAGGGCAGCGACGCCCACCGTCTGCGCCGCCTCCCCAACGGCGACACCCAGGTTCTGCATAAGCACGGCATTGGCGACCGCTATATCGAGCTGCTGCTGCCCAACAATAGCTTTGACGCCCTCAAGGCCCTGCTCACCACCCAGGAGTTCGACCGGGTGCGGGTCCCCAAGCGCGACCAGAAGCAGTGGGCCGTCGACGCCGTGCGCTTCGGCGGCTCGACCGAGCGCCAGGTCTTGCGGGCCATCGGCGATGAGCCCCAGATCGCCATCGAGCTGTGGTCTGATGTGGCCGCCCTCGCCAACAACGGCGGCGGCGTGCTGGTGATCGGCTGCGAGCCCGGCGGCAAGGTCGTGGGCGTCGGCCGCCCCGACCAGGTCAGCGAGGCCCTGCGCAGGGGCGTCAGCGAGCGGATCAACCCCCAGCCCTACCTCTCCTTCGAGCTGATGAGCTACGAGGGCCAGGATGTGATGCGCGTCGAGGTCAAGGCCACTGAGCCGCCCCCCTACGTCGGGTCGAACGGCGCGATCTATGTCCGCCGCGAGGGCGAGACGGCCGTCGCCGACCGCGGCGAGATTATCCAGCTCTGCCGGCGCGCCCTCGCCGAGGGCGCCTCGTCGCCGCTTGATAACGGCCAGGATATCGACCTGCCTCGCTCGGGCGTCGAGATCGTCAGCGCCCAGAAGCGCGGCGGCGTCTGGCTCTACGAGGTGCGCGACCTGCGCACTACCGCCGGGGTCACCCGCGACCGGGCCCAGGGCCTCTGGGCCTACGCGATCAGCCGCCACGAGGACCTGCGCGACGGCCGGATCGATCTGCAGAGCCAGGTCCGCTGGAAGGGCCGGCTAGGCCTCTGGCGGGCCTACCGCCAGGGCAGCCGCACCAAGTACGATCTGGTCCACCGCGACGCGAACGGGGTTATGGACCATGTCTTCTTCGGGGTCAGCGACTGGGGCCTCAGCGACGCCTGGGCCGCCCTGCTCACCGAGCGCAACGGCGAGGCCGTCGAGCAAGAGCCCCAGGCCTTCGAGCAGGCCGATGAGGCCCCCGCCCCGCCCGCCCTCGAGGAGCAGCCCCCGCCGCCCGAGGCGCCCCTCCCCGAGCCCGCCGCGTGGGGCGAGCAGCGCATCCGCTGGCGCGGACGCGGCGGCCTCGCCGCGATCACGCGCGTCGAGCCCGGCAAGGCCCGCTTCAACCTGGTCATGAAGGATAAGGATGGCGGCGGCCAGCAGGAGTACCCCGGCGTCCCCCTCGAGAAGCTCACCGAGGCGTGGCTCGGCCTGATCCGGGTCAACCGGCCCCGCACCGGCATCGAGGTGATCAGCGCCACCCAGGGCGAGGACGGCGAGTGGCAGTATGTCTTTCGCAATCTGCGCACCGGCGATGTCAGCGGGGTCCCCTGGCGCCTCCAGGACATCGAGCCCGGCACGGTGCGCGAGTACGCCGCCCGCATGTACCAGCAAGACGCCCCCCTCGACGAGGAGAAGGTCCGCTGGTGGGGCAATATCGGCTACCTCCGCCCTATGCGCAGCCAGGTCGACCTCGTCTTCGTCGATGAGCAGGGCGAGGCCCACTTCTACTATGCCGCCCGCCGCGAGGAGCTCACCGGCGAGTGGCGCGAGCTGCTCGAGCTCTACGGCGAGGTGTGAGCGGGCCGCGCCAGGCCCTCACCCCCGAGCCCCCCTCGCCTGCGCGGCGTGTGCGGGGGGCTCGGGGGTGAGGGCCTTCGCTCGTCGGCGATCTACGGGTGTCGCACGCTGTCTACCATGGTCTGGGTGGCCTGGGATGGGGGCGTGCCAAGCCGGCTCACCAGCCAGGTGACCAGGAAGTTCACCGGGGCGCCAAAGATGCCCGCCGCGATCGAGCTGATACCGAACAGGCTCAGCTCGGGGATGGTATAGGTCAGGCCCATATAGGCCGCCGTCGACGCCAGGCCGCAGATCATGCCGGCCGCCGCGCCGCGGCTCGTCGCGCCCTTCCAGAAGATGCCAAGCACCAGCACCGGGAAGAAGGTCGCCGCCGCGAGCGAGAAGGCCCAGGCCACCATCTGCACGATGATCGCCAGGCGCTGCACCGCCGTCACGGTCGCCAGGGCCGCCGCCACCAGGATCATCGTCCGCCCGACCCAGAGCTGCTCGCGCAGGCCGGCCTGCGGGTTCAGCGTGCGGTGGTAGATGTCGTGGGCCACGGCCGAGGCGATCACCATCAGCAGGCCATCGGCCGTCGAGAGGGCCGCGGCCATACCACCGGCCGCCACCAGGGCCACCACGGTCGCCGGCAGGCCCGCGATCTCAGGCGTCGCCAGCACGATCAGGTCCTGGTCGATGTGCAGCTCGCCGAACTGGAGCACCCCGTCGCCGTTGCCCCCATCGGGCGGCGCGTCGCCGATTGTCAGCAGGCCGGTGCCCGCCCAGTTAGCGGCCCACGCGGGCAGATCGGCGATCGGGCGCCCGACGATGTCCTGCAAGATCTCCCAGCGCGAGAAGGCCGCGTAGGCCGGCGCCGTCAGGTAGAGGATCGCGATCCAGACCAGGGCCCAGCTCACGCTGCTGCGGCTCTCGCGCACGCTGGGCACGGTGTAGAAGCGCACCAGGATGTGGGGCATGCCGGCGGTGCCGAGCATGAGGCAGAGGGTCAGGGCGATGAAGTTCAGGGGCGACCAGTCGTTGAAGGGCTCGACGTAGCCCGGGGTGATGCCCTGGGCGGCCTCGAGCGCGGTAATATGGCGCAGGGCCTCGCCGTACATCAGCTGCGGCAGCGGCACGCCCGTCAGCTTCAGTGAGAGCCAGGTGACAGGGACCAGGTAGGCCACGATCAGGATGATCCCCTGCACGCCCTGGGTCCAGGTGATCGCCTTCATCCCGCCGAGGAACGAGCAGAGCAGCACGGCCGAGAGCCCGACGATCACGCCGAGGGCGTAGTTGAGCCCGAAGAAGCGGCTCATGATAATGCCCACGCCGGTGACCTGGGCGGTGAGGTAGGTGAAGCTGATGATGATCGCGATCAGGGCGCCGATGACACGCGTGGAGCCGCCGGGGTAGCGGGCGCCAATAAAGTCGGGGATGGTGAACTGCCCGAACTTGCGCAGGTAGGGGCCGAGCAGCAGCGCCAGCAGCACATAGCCGCCCGTCCAGCCCGTGATATAGGCCAGGCCCTCGTAGCCGAGCAGGTAGAGGGCGCCGGCCATCGAGATAAAGGAGGCGGCGCTCATCCAGTCGGCGCCGATGGCCAGGCCATTGAGCGGGGCGGGCACGCGGCGCCCGGCCACATAGTACTCGTCGAGCCGCTCGGTGCGCGCCCGCAGCCCGATCACCGCGTACATGCCCACCGTGAGCAACATGAAGAACCAGCCGATCACGACCTGGGGGATCGCGAAGAGGGCCTCGAGGGCGCCGACAAAGGCCAGCAGCACCACAAGGCCCAGGCCGAAGGTCGCGAAGGCGAAGAGCAGGTTGATCCGCTCGTGCTGCTGCTGGGGGCTCTCGGTAGGGTCGAGGCCATAGCGCTGGTCGAGGCGGCGCATGCGCCAGCCGTAGACCAGGGTGAGCGCAACGAAGACGAGCACCGAGCCCTGGCTGCTCATGTAGTAGCCGAGCGGGAAGCCCGTGAGCACGCTGATCTGGTTGAGGGCCGGGGCGAGCAGGGGTGGGGCGACGAAGCTGACCAGCCAGATCACCAGGAGGGGGCCGATCAGGCGCAGGTTGGCCCGCCAGTACGAGCCGAGCCAGGCCGGCGCCACATAGGGCGTCTGGGCGAGGGCCGGCTGCGGGGCCTCAGCCTGGGCTGGGGAGAGCGGCGCGGGCGTGGCCAGCGCCTGGGTACCCGCCTGCCTTACCCCACGGCTATCGCGCGTGCGCTGCATAGGCGGGAAGAGCCGGTCGACCACAAAGATGGCGACAGCCAGCGAGCCGCCAATGATCAGCAACAGCTGCAAGATCCCGAAGAGGAGCGCAGGGGTCATGGCGTCTCAATCACCTCTGGCTGGTCGTGGGGCGGGGCGGGCAGGTCGACCGCGACGGGGGCGAGCGGCACGGTGAAGAAGAAGGTGGTGCCCTTGCCCTGGCCGTCGCTCTCGGCCCAGATCTCGCCGCCCTGAGCATAGATGAGGTGCCTGGCGATGGCCAGGCCGATGCCGCTGCCGCCGCTCTGGCGGGCCCGCGACTTATCGACGCGGTAGAAGCGCTCGAAAACGTGGGGCAGGTGCTCGGCGCTGATGCCGACACCGCTGTCGCGCACCAGCACCGTCACCATGTGCTCGTGGTAGAAGGCCCGCAGAGTCACGCTGCCGCCGCCGGGCGTATAGCGGCAGGCGTTCGAGAGGATATTGATCAGCACCTGGTCGATGCGGTCGGGGTCGGCCCAGACGTGGGGCAGGTTCGGCTCGATCAGCGGGTTCAGGGTGACCTGGTTGGCCGCGAAGATCGGCTCGAACTGGGCCACGATCCCCCACAGCCCCTTCTCGAGATCGATGCGGCGGGCTACCACCGGCAGCTGGCCGGCCTCGACCCGCGAGAGCAGCTCGAGGTCTTCGATCAGCCGCTGGAGGCGGCTGGTCTCGCTGTGGATAAGGCTGAAGGTCTGGGTGCTGGGCTTGATCACCCCGTCGAGGAGCCCCTCCATATAGCCGCCAATGGTGGCGAGGGGGGTGCGCAGCTCGTGGGTCACATCGGCCAAGAGGGCCAGGCGGCGCTGCTCGGTCTGGTCGAGCGCGTCGGCGAGCTGGTTGACGCTCTGCGAGAGCTGAGCGATCTCGTCGTCGCTCGAGATGCGGGTGCGCTCGCGGTAGAAGCCCTGGGCCAGACGCCGGCTGACCGTCGAGAGCGTGTGCAGCGGCTCGACGATGCGCCGCGAGACGAAGAGGCTGACCACGATCGCGGCCGCCAGGGCGGCGAAGCCGCTCAGCAAGAGGGCCTGCTGCACCACTGCCTGAAACTGCGTGAGCAGGGGCGTCTGGGCGGCATTGATGGCGGCCGGGTCGAGCTGGCCGGTCTCGGCGGCGGCCGCGCCCAGGGTGAGCGGCGCGAAGTTCACCAGGCCGATGCGGGCGAGGAAGGTCGCCGTGGCGAGCAGGACCACGTCGGCGATGACGATGATCACCAGGTGCGAGATAAAGAGCTTCCAGCGCAGCTGGGTGTACCACCTCATCGCTGCCCACCGACAAACTTATAGCCCACGCCGCGCACCGTCTGGACCACGGGGGCCTCGCTGGGGCCGCCCTCCTCGATCTTGCGGCGCAGGGTGCCCACGTGCACATCAACCACCCGGTCGATCCCCGAGAAGTCAGGGCCCCAGACACGCTGCAGCAGCTCCTCGCGGGTGAAGACGCGCCCCGGGTAGCTGGCCATGGCATAGAGCAGATCGAACTCGCGGGGGGTCAGCTCGATCGTGCTGCCGCCGCACTTCACCTCGCGCCGCTCGGGGTCGATGCTGAGGGCGCCGAACTGCAGGACGGGGCGCTCCGAGACCTTATCGACGGACGCGCGCGCCCGACGCATGATCGCCTTCACGCGGGCCACCAGCTCGCGCGGGCTGAAGGGCTTGGTCATGTAGTCGTCCGCGCCGACCGAGAGCCCGATCAGCTTATCGACCTCGTCGGTGCGGGCGGTGAGCATCAGCACGTAGACCGACGTCTCCTGGTGGAGGCGGCGGCAGACCTCGACGCCGTCGAGGCCGGGGAGCATCACGTCAAGGATGACCAGGTCGGGTCTGATCGCGCGAGCGAGCGAGAGCGCGGATGGGCCATCCAGGGCGCGGTGTACAGCGTAGCCCTCGGCGGTGAGATAGCTTGCAACAAGATCGACGATGGGCTGCTCATCGTCTACGACCAGTATCGTGGCTGCATCCATAGCAGCACCTCGCGCGGCTCTGCGAAAATAAGGCTCGTGGGTTATTCGCGACCCTAACTATACCACGCCTCACCATGCTGCGCCCATGGGTTGCGAGACTTTCACCAGACAGGTCTCGCTTGCGCCGAAGAGGCCTACAGGCCGGCCATGCCCAGCAGCCGCGCCCACTGCTCGGCGCTGATAGGCACCACCGAGAGCCGGCCCTGGCGCACGAGGGCGAAGTCGGCGAAGAATGGGTCGGCCTTGATCGCCGCCAGATCGACGGGGGTTGGCAGGGGCCGCATAGCCCGGACATCGACCACAACGAGCTTCGGGTCGTCGAGCTTCGGGTCGGGGTACGGCCCGCTGGCCAGCTCGGCGAGCCCGACGGCGCGGCGCTCGTCGCCGGTGTGGTAGATCAGGGCCTGGTCGCCGGGCGCCATCGCGCGCAGGTGCATCAGGGCGGCATTGTTCGTGACGCCGTCCCATACAGTGACGCCGTCGCGGGCCAGGTCGTCATAGCTATACGACCCGGGCTCGGTCTTGAGGAGCCAGCACGGCATAGTATTGCTCTCCTGTCAGCGGCCTTGCGCATTGTAGCGAGCCAGAAGCGCTCTGTCAAAAGGGCTGGGCGGCCTATGCTATAATGGGCCGGTTGTAGTAGCTCATGGTAAGGCCGGGCCTGCGGCGCGGCAGGGCCGCCCCAGAGTATGGCATGGACGACTTCGAGCATCTCGACCACTACGACCTTCTGGGTGTCAGCCGGAGCGCCACGG
>JAAXUL010000990.1 GCA_013336035.1 Chloroflexales bacterium | reverse complement strand
CAAGGTCGAGAGGCCCCGAGGCTATGGCGTAGGGGAAGGCGGGCTCGGCCGCCGGCGGGGGCCGGTGGGCCGGCCCACCGGCCGCGCCGCCAAGCAGGTCACGGAGGATAGGGCGGTAGCCGAAAGGAGTGGCGCCGTCCAGCAGCACCCGCAGCAGGTAGGTCGGCGGCCGGGGCGGCTCAGCGCTCATTATTGAGCCTCTCGATCTCATCGGCAAGCAGCTCGATGAAGCGACGGCGCTTGGCGCGGGTGAAACTCATGATCTCGTGCTCGCTCCAGTGGTAGTGGTAGGCCAGGTAGTGGGTCTCGCGGTACAGCAGCTCCTGGTTGATGCGCAGCTCGCCGAAGAAGAAGCCCTGCAGGTCGAAGGGTAGGGCGTAGTCGTGGCCGCAGACGGGGCAGGTCGACTCCATAGTCAGGTTGATCCGCGGGGCCGCCTGCTCCATAGCCCGCTCGATCTCCATACGGGCGAGAGGCGAGAGGGCCTCGACCAGGCCGGGGCCGGGGGCCTCGAACGGGCCGACACGCATCAGACAGCGCTGGAGCAGCAGCGAGAGGGCCCGGGCCTCGTTGCGGCCCACCAGGTGGGCCAGGGCCTCCTGGTCGGCGCCGTTGGGCAGCCTGAAGGCCACCTCGCGGTGCAGGCCGCCCGCGCCGTCGTCGAGGGCCGCGCCCTCGCTCAGCTGCAGCACGTACGCCGGCCCCTTGTCCTGCGAGGGCGTGACCGGGATGGCCGCGAGGGGGAAGGTAACGTCGATGCGCTCGCCGCATCCGGGCCAAGGGCAGGTGAAGCTCGAGCGCACCTCGGCGCCGAAGCTCAGCTCGCGCAGCTTGAGCAGAAGATATTGCCGGTCGGCCACCAGGAGCTGCCGGGCCATGGCCTCGCTTACAGGGGCCTGGTCGCCGAGGCGTCGCACGCAGCGACTGAGCAACGTGCTCACCAGGGCCGCGCTCGACGCGCCCCCCTGGTCGGACAGGAGCTCCTCCTCGCGGCCGCTCAGGGCCACGAGCTCGGCCTCGTCGAAGAAGCGCCCCTGCTCGTCGAAGCCGCCGCCGGGGAGGCGACAGCGCGTCTGCTGCTGCATAGGGCCCCTCCCGATCAGGTCTCGGCGGGCTCAACCACAGAGGTGTCGCGCTCCCAGCCCTCGTGCTCCAGCTTGATCGTCTGGATCATGATCGCGTTCCCGCTGGCGTCCAGCTCCGGCAGGGCCTGGTACTCGGAGACCCAGCAGCGGTAAACGTTGTAGGCCAGGACCGGCTTGCCCTGGAGGTTGCAGACCTCGATCGTGATGTCCTTCCGGAAGGTCCTCAGGGACATGGCCGCCTCGCCCTGGTAGTTGTTGACCTTGTTCGCCCACTCCTCGAAGGTGGTGTCGTGGGTGACCCCGGCCGAGAGGGTGATCGGGTCGTGGGTGGTCTTACCGGGGATCTTGTGGGCCACGCTCTGGTCGCCGGCCTCGTGCCAGGTGGTGACCTCTGTGGTCTTCTTGAGGGCGCTGCACTTGCTGAGGCCGGCGACGTACTGGCCGTCCCATTTGATCTTAAACTTGAAGCTGTGGTACGGGTCGAAGCGCTCAGAGTTGACGGTAAACTTCGGCATCGGCCTGACTCCTTATCGTCGTGGGCTACGGCACCGTTCCCTTCTCGTCAGAGTAGCAGGGCGAACCACTACACCGACCCGCCAGCCTTCTGGCTGATCCGCACGACGACGAACTCGGCAGGGCGGAGGGGGGCGAAGCCCACCAGGACGTTCACGATCCCGGCGTTGATGTCGTCCTGGGTGGTTGTCTCGGCATCGCACTTAACGAAGAATGCCTGGGCCGGGGTGGCACCCTGGAAGGCCCCGCGGCGGAAGAGCAGGTTCATAAACGAGGTGATGTTCAGCCGGATCTGCGACCAGAGGGGCGCGTCGTTCGGCTCGAAGACGGCCCACTGGATGCCCCTGTAGATGCTGACCCGCAGCATGATCGCCGTGCGCCTGACCGACACATAGTTGTACTCAGGGTCGGCGTTGATCGTGCGGGCGCCCCAGAGCACGATCCCCGAGGCCGCAAACTGGCGGATGACGTTGATGTTGCGCGGGTTGAGGTTGCCCTGCTGCACGTCGGTCAGGTTCACCGCCAGCCCCACAGCGCCGCCGAGGGCCGCCGCTGTGCCGGCCGGCGCCTTCCAGACGCCCCGCTGTGCGTCGGTGCGGGCGTACAGGCCGGCGACGTAACCTGAGGGCGGCACCAGCAGGGGCTCGGTCGCGACCCCCAGCGGGTCAAGCATCTTCACCCAGGGGAAGTAGATCGCCCCGTACGAATTCTTGGGCGTGATCCCGGCCATGAAGCTCTGGGCCTCGCCCACGGTGTCGTCGTCGAGGCTCATGTCGCCGATGAAGAAGCAGTCGGACAGCGAGCGGTTGGCGCAGTAGTTCAGCCCCGCGCCGACCATCTCGCGGGAGCCGACGCCCGGCGCGGCGATCAGGCTCACGTCGTCGATCGCGTTGAGCCGCTGCAGGCCGTCGATGTACGGCTGGTCGGTCGTGATCGGGTCCCCATCGGATCCGGCCACCACAGAGGCCACCTCGGCGGTCGGCGCCGCGTTGTCGCCGACCAGGTAGTAGTTCGCCGGGGCGACCCCCGCCGGGTTCGGGCGAGGGCGGGTCACGGCGCCGCCCAGGGTCTCGACGCCGCCGCTGAGGGTACCCAGGCGCAGCAGGCCCGTGGCGTTCTCGGCGCTGTTGGCGGCCGGGGCCACATTCACCGACGAGGCGAAGCCGGTCGCGCCCGAGGCCAGGCGCAGCACGCCCCCGTCGACCGTCGCCGCAAAGGCCGAGAACGCCGCCGCAGGGGTCGAGCTGCGCAGCCGGTTCAGGGCCCGTACGGTGAACTGGATGGCCGCGGCCAGGTTAGCGGCCGAGCCCAGGTCGGCCACCTGGCCCGCGCCGCCGCCCACGGCGTTCTGCAGGTCGATCTGCTGGTAGCCGTCGCCGTTCACATTGATCTGCAGCCGAGTCCGGCCCGTACCAGTGAGGGAGAGGGGCGCCGAGGCGCCGCGGCTCACGCCTGCCTGCACGTTCGGATTGGCGGCGTTGACCGTCACCCTGATGTGGCGCGAGGCGGTGACCGCGGTCTGGACAAAGTTGCTCGCCCCGGGCACCATGCTCAAGTTCTCGAAGCGCTCCAGGGGCTCGAGGGCATTCTGGTTGAAGACCAGCAGGTTGAACTCGTTGGCCGGGTCGTTGGTGCCGTTGGCGATCACGATGGCCAGGGAGTTGCCCCAGAGCCCCGGCGAGACCGCGCTGATCGTCAGGCTCGGCTGGGCGGCGGCGCCTCGGTCGAGGAGCACGATCGACGCGGTCGC
>JAAXUL010000989.1 GCA_013336035.1 Chloroflexales bacterium | reverse complement strand
CGATCTCACCGTCGGGGTAGACGATGATGATCGGCTTGCCCTGTTTCCGGGCGTAGCGCACCGTGGCCCAGGTGCCCGAGCGCTGGTACTCCGGCCCCGCAGGGCAGGCTAGCAGCAGGTCAACCTCGTCGACGATGGCCCGGTTGCGCTCCAGGGTGGGCGCCACCGGGCGCATCTCGTCGGCCTGGCAGTGGGCGCGCTTCGTGGCGATGTCGCCGGGGTGGGCGACGATCCAGGCCTGGGTGTACTCGCGGGCCAGCGCGTGGCCGGCCTCGTCGCCGCGCACGCAATCGCCGTGGTGGAACTCGTCGGGCCGGAGCGAGACCAGCAGCAGCGGGACGACCCCCCGCTGCGCCTCGCTCAGCCCGAGCTGGGTTGCAGTGAAGCCGAGTTTCATGCAGCGACCTCCAGGGCCTCCTCAACGGCCTCGCGGAACTCGACGTCGACCAGCCAGGTCTTCGTCGCGCCGTCCCACGCGCGGTGCTTCCAGGGCACGGCGGCCTTGAGCGCGTCCTTCAGGTCGAAGGGGCAGCGCACCCGGATGCGGCGGTCGTCGTGGTCGCTGATCACGACCTCGCCCTCGCCGGGCTGGGCGATCGTGGTCCGCCGGGGCTGCTGGTCGTCGTAGCGAAGCGTCGCGGCCTGGCCGGCCGGGGCCTCGCCGATGGCGACCCCGTAGAGGGCCACCATGGCGCCCTCGTGGCGGGCGTTGACCAGCCAGCGGGTGTTGGCCTCGTCCCACCAGCGGTCCTCGTTGGGGACGGTGCTCATCAGCTGGCCGAGCTTGGCGTGGTCATAGTGGCTGAAGGCCAGGGCCAGCCAGCCGTTGTCCCGCCAGAGGGTCACGCTCGCCGTGCTGGGCGTCGGCGCCACGGCCACCTGCGCGGTCGCCTCCGTGCCCTCCAGCTCGGCCTGGAGCTCCGAGGCCAGCGGGAAGCTCAGGCCGGCCCGCCACAGCTGCTCGCGGTAGCGCCAGGCCAGCTCGACCGCGTAGCGCAGGTCCTGCTGGCTCCAGCCGCGGTGCGCGGCCAGCTGGTCGGCCAGGTAATGGCCGAGGTTCTTGTCGAAGGAGCTGAAGCCCTGGTCGTCGCGGCTCTGCGCGCCGTCGCAGACGGAGCGCAGGAACTCGATCGCCTGGGCGAGCTGGTCAACGGCGGGGTGGTCGAGCTGGGTGTTGACGGCATACTGCTTCGTGGCCACGGTGATGCTCGCTTTCTGGGGTGAGAACGGCGGAGCCCGGCCGCCAGGGCCGGGCTCCAGTCAGTAAGTTGTCGGTCGGGTCGGCGGCCTGATCACCAGCCGGTGGGCTCGAGGCCGAACTTCGCGCGGAGGTCGTTCATCGAGACGGCCAGGCCGATGTTCGGCTCGTCGAGCAGGTAGCTGGCAAAGTAGGCGTTGTTGCGCAGGTCGCCGTCGCGCTCGGCGGGCATCGCCAGCAGCATCAGGGCGGCCTTGGCGCGCAGCTCGATGGGCGGGAAGCCCTTGGCCGGGTCCAGCAGCTCGACCAGGGCCAGCTCGCTCAGTTCCTCGCCGTCCTCCAGGCTCACGCCGAGGCGCTCGCGGATGACGGCCTCCGCGAACTCGCGGGTCTCCTCATGCTCGCCGTCGAAGAAAAGCGCCTGGGAGGCGATCCACTCGGCCGGCTCGCCGTCGAGGCAGGTGAAGTAGCCGGCCAGGAACGCCCGGCCGAGCGCGGCGAGCTCGGCAAGGCTGCGGTGGGTGGCAATGGTGGGCTGCGTCGTCATGATACCTAAGTTTGGCCCCAACTAACGACCACGTGCGACGGTCGCAGTAGCACATCTAAGCTGCGAGCCAGGCCACGCACGAGCGGCGCCTTCTGATTCAAGACGACTTCCACAATCCGCCCGCTCGCATTTCGCACCAGAACGCCGCTGAGCTGGAAGACATCGCGCACCATGCGCAGCATGCCGTAGCGTCGCACCTTGGGCTCGTGGGGTGCCAGCCACTCGCGCGACCAGACGATCACGTTGTGGGCAAGCCCTCCCAGCAAGACCACCATCTGCTGGGCCTCGAAGCGCTTCTTACTGCGCTTGGTCAGCCCCAGACCTTGCTTATCGTCCTTGAACGAGGTCTCCACACCTCCACCTCGCTCGTCGTAGTAGCGCACATAGGCCAGCAACACCGCCTGGTGGTCGAACACTGTCTCGGGGGGCTGCCCGGTCTCAAGCACCACAGTCTGCGGCAGCAAGGTCGAGATGACCACGGCATACTCCCACTGCCCGTTCTTCTTCTTCCAGCGCACGGCGATCCGGCCCACGGAACGTGTGTATTCCAGGGCTGGGGTTGTGACCCAGCCCACCTGCCGTCCTGGGATATGCGGGTCATCCAACCACTCACTCACACTCTGTCCCAACTTGCGGGCCCGCTGGCGCGAGTAGTCTTTGCCGTGGAATTGGTAGCCCCGTTGTAAGGCCCAGTTCACATCGTCCAGGCTGCCGCCGCCCGAGTCCACGCGCAAGAGGGTGCGCTGGCGTCGCGCCTCATCAAGGCTCAACACCTGTTCCGCTCCCTCGACCAGCGGCTGGAAGGCTGCGGCCAAGCCCACCGTGCCGGCAAAGACCTGCTGGGTGACGACCTCTCCATAGCGCGTGGCCAGCACTCGCCCGAGCTGTCGCCCACGACGGTTGCGCTGTTTGGGGAAATAGCCTTTGCTGGAGAGGGCTGCCTTCGGGCCACAGGGCATACCGCTCATATCCACATCAAGCACCTGTAAGCGTCGGGCATAGTTGTGGCGATAGCCCTTGCTGTGCTGGCGGTAGATAGTGGTGATGGCCGAGCGGAGTTGCTCGACGTTGCTCTGGTCGCAGGCGTTGAGGGTCGCCTGTATGGTCGATTGGTCGGCGCAGCTCTCTCGGCCGAAGGCTTGCTGCAAGGCAGGGTCGCTGCGCAGGCGGGTGTTGACCTCGACCAGGCCGTGGGCGCCGGCCAGGATGGTGATGAAGGCGTCGAGCAGCTTCTCGATTGGCTCATAGACCAACTTCTTCTGGACGATCTTGACCTGCTCACGGATGGGAGCCAGAAAGTTGATCTGGCGCAGATACAGCCCGAGGGCTGCCAAGGGTGCGCGAGGAGTGAACGAGCGCTCGTTAGGAGTGATAGACTCGGTCATGATGGGCCTCCTGTTCCAGGTTGCTAACCCTAGAGCAGGTATGGCCCATCACTGACTTTTTCGCAAGTGCATCACCTTTCGGGGCATCGTGCCGCTAGTCCCACGGGTTGCGCAACGAGCTTCGGCGGCGCCGATAGCCGTGGTGCGCGAGCATCCCCCATACTGCTGATACGCAGGGGTTTCCTGCCGCTTGCAGGAGGTGGTGATGAGCAGCAGCACCG
>JAAXUL010000256.1 GCA_013336035.1 Chloroflexales bacterium | reverse complement strand
ATGCGCGCCGCCATCGCCGCCGTGCGCGCCCAGCAGCCCGAGCGGCTGATCGTCGCGGTGCCGGTCGCCGCCCGCGAGACGGCCGATGAGCTGCGGCCGCTGGTGGAGGCGCTGATCGCCATCGAGACGCCCGAGCACCTCGGCGCGATCGGCCTGTGGTACGAGGACTTCGCGCAGATCAGCGACGACGAGGTGTGCGATCTGCTGCGCCGGGCGGCCGAGCCGGGGCCGCGCCGCGCCGTCTAAGGCGAGTTTCGTGGATACGTTGCGTCACACGGTCTTATCGGGCTGTCGAGCTATGGAGGAGTCATACGCACAGCGAAGTGTAAGGATGGCTAGCATGGATACAATCCTTGTACCTCTGGACGGCTCAGAGCTTTCGGCACTGGCGCTGCCCTACGCTGGACTGTTCGGCCCGCTGCTTGGGGCCGAGATCTGCCTGATCCACATCGTCACCGAGGGCGACCGGCAGGACTTCGTGATCGAGCGCGAGCATCTCTCGAAGATCAGCACTCCAGCGGGCCCTGTCTCGGCTGATGAGACCGAGGCCATTCAGCTGTACACCAAGGCCTACCTCGAAAAGCAGGCCGAGCAGCTGCGCGCGCAGGGCGCCCGCGTGCGGACCGAGGTCGCCTTCGGCTCGCCCGCGCAGGCGATCATCGCGGCCGCCGACCGCTGCACCGCGACTATGATCGTGATGGCGACCCATGGGCGAGGTGGCATCGGCCAGTGGCTGGTCGGCAGCGTGGCCCACAAAGTGATGCGCCTCACCCCACTTCCGGTGCTAGCCATCCGCGGCCTTGCGCCCGAGCGGCTGGCGCTTCGGCGCATCGTCGTGCCGCTCGATGGCTCGCCCCTCGCGCGCGCGGCGCTCCCGATAGCGCTCGACCTCGCCCGCCGGAGCGGCGCGACGCTGTTGCTGCTCACCGTGCTCACACCTCAGATCGGGGTCGATCCAAGCCTCGTAAGGCCGTCCGGCCCGATCGATATGCGCGTGCTGCGCGAGCAGCTTGTGAGCGAGCTGGACGGCATAGCGACCGAGTATGGCGACGTGCCGATCACCACCGTGGTCAGCGAGGGCCTGGTCGGCGACACGATCTGCCGCGAGGCCGAGCAGCACGCGGCCGACCTGATCGTAATGACCTCGCACGGCTATAGCGGGTGGCGGCGCCTCACGCTGGGCAGCGTGACCGATAAGGTGCTCCACGGCACGCAGGTGCCGGTGCTCGTCATGCACAGCCACAAGCTAGACGCCGAGCTAGTCGGTGCCCCGGGCGATGTGACGCACAGCGCCGGCTAGCGCTCCGTCCGAGCTACTCTGCCGGCCTGCGAAACGTCTTTTTTCGGGGAGGGCGTAGCCCTCCCCGAGCCCCTCCCAATCTGTCAAAGCCACTCGCGGCCGCCATCCCGCGCGATCAGCGTGGTCAGCCACTCTCTACCTGGCTGCGGACATACCAGCAGATCTCGCAGGTGACACCGAACCCACAGGCTTCGAACAGCCTGCGCGCCGCGGCGTTCGACGCGCCGGTCGTCAGCAGCGCGCAGCCCAGGCCCTCGGCCCGCATGGCATGAAGCATAGAGAGCACAACGGCGCGCCCAAGCCCGCGCTGCCGAAATGCGCCGCGGACACCGACGCGCTCGACCCAGCCGACCGGCTGTGATGGGCAGCCGCCCTCGTCCGGGCTGACCGTGCCGAAGCAGCAGGCCGCCAGCCGCCCGTCGGGCGCGACGGCGACCAGGTCGAGGGCCCGGCGATAGCTGCCGGCTCGCCTCAGGGCGCGACGGTCGGCCGCTGTCTTCGCCAGGCCCGCGAAGATCTCGTTGTGGAGCGCGACCACGGCCGCTGAGGCGCACCTCGCGCCGGCCTGGAGCACGCGGAAGCCGTCCGGCAGGCTCGGCTCGGGGATCGGCGCCCCGAGGGGCCGGCACATCTGCAGGGTGCGCCACTCGTCGGCGACAAACCCCTCCCGCGCGAGCAGGGCGATCCGGGCGTCGTCATGGCTGCAGGCGGGGACGAACAGGCAGCCCCGCTCACCGCGCCGGCGCGCCACCGAGACGGCGCTAGCCCACCCCCAGCGCAGCAGATCCAGCTCTAGGGCCTCGGTGTAGGCCTGGGGGTAAACCGCCGACACGAGCACGCTCTCGTCCCAGAGCAGCGCGACGGCCAGCGGGCTGCCATCGGCGTCTGCCCAGATCTGGGCGTGGGGCGCGCCGCGCGGCTGCGCCGCCAGCGCCACGCGTAGCTCGCCGAGGGAGGGCCAGGGCACAGCGCGCGCCGCGGCGCGACAGGCGCGCACGAGGGCGAGCGCGGCCTCACGCTCGGCCGGGCCCGTGACAGCGCGGCGCTCAAGCGTCGACATCGCCTCTGCCCTCAGTGGACTGTCAGCGCGTAGTGGTGGGTAAACGAGACGATGGTGGGCTCGGCCAGCCGCTTGTAGTCAGCGTACGCGATGCTCAGCGCGACCGTGTGCGTCCCGGCCTGAAAGAAGATCACGCGGTCGTTCTCGAGCGACTGGTCGGCGTACAGCGGCACGCCGTACAGGTTGCCGAAGGGGGGCGCCGCGCCGATCTCGCAGTCGGGGAAGGCTTCGGCAAGCTCGGCCTCGCTGGCCAGGCGCACCTCGCGCACGTCGAGCATTGTTCTGACAAGGGCCAGGTCGACGCGCCGCGACGCGGGAAGGGCAAGCATCACCAGCTCGCCATCGGCCACGACGATCACCGCCTTCACCATCAGCTGGTTCGAGATATGCTCATGCTCGGCGACGGCCTGCGCTGTGTAGGCCGGCGTGTGCGCGTGGACGCCGAACGGGACCAGGTTCGCGCGTAAATAGGCCTCGATCTTTTCGCGGCACATCATTGTGCTGCCTCCTTCTGCGCCAGAAGAGCCGCCCGTGAGCGCAGGCGAACATCATTGACGAGGGGCAGCAGGGGGGATGGAGGGGGAAGCAGGACAGCGCCGTCATGGGAGGCTGTCCCTCTGGCGCAGAGTGTACCGCAGGCGGCGGGGTGCGAGCGAAAAAGAACGATCACCACGCGAGAAGGCATCTTCACGTAAGAGCGCGAGCTAGTGGGTCACCTTGGCGGCAGGCACAACAGGCGACCCACCGGGGCGAGCGGTCAGGGCCGGGCGAAGTACGCCGAGCGCAGCGCCCCCAGCGCCGCGGCAGCCTCGGCGTGCACCCTGGTGAGCTCGAGGAGGCGCGCCTGAACCGTGCGCAGGTCGCCCCGCTCCGCGCTCTCCTCGAGCTCGGCGCGCAGCGCCGCGAGGGCGCGCGCGCCGAGGATGGCCGCGTTCGCCTTCAGGGTATGGGCGGCGCGCATGGCGTCGGCAACGGCCTGGGTATGCAGCGCATGCCGTAGCTCGGCGATCTGCTTTGGGGTCTCGAGCAGGAACAGCTCGATCAGCTCGGTCACGACCGCCGGATCGCCGTCGCCCAGGCTCGCCTGGATCTGCTCGAGGGCCGTGTGGTCGATCAGCCCCTCTAGCGCTCTGGCGGGGGCCGCATCGAGCGGCTTGCCGGCCTGATGGGCAGTGCTGCGCTCGAGCGCGGCCACCAGCTCATCGACGCGCACCGGCTTGCTGAGATAGTCGTCCATCCCGGCCGCTAGACAGAGCTCGCGGTCCCCCTGCATCGCATTCGCAGTCATGGCGATGATATAGGGCCGCCGCGCGGGCGGCAGCTCGCGACCAATGCGCCGCGACGCCTCGAGGCCATCGAGCTCGGGCATCTGCACATCCATCAGCACCACGTCGTAGGGCTGACGCATAAGCGCGTCGAGCACCTCGAGCCCATTGGCGGCAACGTCGGCCCGGTAGCCCATGCGCTCCAGGGTCTTGAGCGCCACCCGCTGGTTGATGACATTGTCCTCGGCCAGCAGGATGCGCAGGGGGAGCCGTGAGGCCATCGCTGTATCAATGGTGGCCCGCAGCGGAGTGGGGGAATGGCGGGCGACCGTGTCGCCAAGCACGCCGAGCAGCGCCTCGTAGAGCTGCGCCGCCTTGACCGGCTTGGTCAGGTTTGCGGCGAAGTGCCCCGCGCTGAGATCCTCCTCGCGCCGCCCAAACGAGGTGAGCAAGATCAGGGGCAGCCTGTTGGGCAGCTGCCGAGCCCGGATCGCCGCCGCGAGCTGGGCCCCGTCCATCTCCGGCATCTGCATATCAAGGACCGCGACATCGAAGGGGTCGCCCTGCTCAATCCAGGTCAGGCCTTCGCGGCCCGACGCCGCGGACCGCACCCGCATACCCCAGGCCTCGGCCTGGAGGGTCACGATCTGGCGGTTGGTCGCGTTATCGTCGACCACTAGCAGCCGCTTGCCGGAGAGCTGCGGCACAGTGCCACGCAGGTAGATACGGGCCGGCGCCACGGCCGCCGGGGCCGCCACAGTGAAGAAAAAGGTCGTCCCCACGCCCTCCTGGCTCTCGACCCACAGCTGGCCGCCCATCAGCTCGCAGAGGCGCCGGCTGATCGCGAGCCCCAGCCCCGTGCCGCCATACTGGCGCGTGGTCGAGGCGTCCACCTGGCTGAAGGCCCGGAAGAGCCGGTCCATGCGGGCCGCCGGGATGCCGATGCCGGTGTCGCGCACGCTGAACAGGACGCGGCCCGCCCCCTCGGCCGTGGGCCTCACCTGCACCGAGAGCACCACCTCGCCGACGGATGTGAACTTGACGGCGTTGCTGAGCAGATTAACCAGGATCTGGCGGACGCGGGTGACATCGCCAACCAGCGCGTGCGGCACGTCGGGCGCGATCAGGTAGGCCAGATCGAGGCCCTTCTCCGCGGCGCGCGCGGCCACCAGGTCGAGCGAGGCCTCCAGGCAGTCGCGCAGGTCGAAGGGCGCCTGCTCGAGGTCGAGCTTGCCCGACTCGATCTTCGAGAAGTCGAGGATGTCGTTGATAATCGTCAGCAGGGCGTCGCCGCTGCTGCGGATCGTCTCGACAAACTCGCGCTGCTCATAGCTGAGCGGCGTGTCAAGCAGCAGGCCGGTCATGCCGATCACCGCGTTCATCGGCGTGCGGATCTCGTGGCTCATATTGGCCAGAAACTCGGACTTGGTGCGGGTCGCCGCCTCGGCCGACTCTTTGGCCTCGCGCAGGGCCACCTCGGTGCGGGCGCGCTCGGCCAGCTCGGCCTTGAGGGCCGAGGTCAGCTGCACATTCTCCAGGGCCGGCCCCACGGTCCATGTGACCGCCTGGGCCAGGACGATCTCCTCGAGCGTAAAGACCCGTGGCGTGAGCGAGTCGAGGCCAATCGTGCCCACTATCTCGTCCTGCACGATCAGAGGCAGGATCATGATAGCCGCCGTGCCGCGCCGTTCGAACAGGGCGGCGGTCGCGGCGGTGCGGACATCGGTGTGGACATCGGGCACCTGCACGGGCGCGCGCTGGCTGAGCACGAGCTCGGTCAGCGGGTTGCCGGCCACCGGGATAACGGCCCCAAGGCCCGAGGGGCGCCCCGACGCGCAGTACTCGCTCACCACCGTCAGCTGTGTCCGCCCCTCGTCGAAGAGGGCGCAGGCAGCCTGCGGCACCTCCAGCGCGCGGGCCAGCTCGGTGCAGGCGACGTCAAGCACGGCGATGTGGTCGTGGGCGCTGGCGGCGGCGGTGATCACCCGGTTGAGCAGTAGGGTCTCGCGGACGGTGTGCTGGAGGTCGCCGTAGAGGCGGGCGCGCTCGATCGCGATCGTGGCGTGGTCGGCCAGGGCGAGCAGCAGATCGAGATCGGTCTGCCCCAGGGCGCCCTCGGTGGTGCTCTCGACATTGAGCACGCCGGCCACCTCGCCGCGCACCCACAGCGGGACGGCGATCTCGCCGACAATTGCGGGGTCAGCGGCCACATAGTCAGGAAATGCGCTCACGTCGGTGAGCACGACAGGCCTGCCGCTACGCGCGACGTGCGCCATAACCCCTCGGGTGAGGGGGATCTCGCCAATGGGCTGTGTGTAGCCGACCTGATGCTGGAGCAGCAGCACGTCGTGCTGGCGCAAGTAGAGGCCGACGAAGGGGTAGCCGAAGACCATGGCGCTCGCCTCGACGATCGTGCGCAGCACCGCCGCGAGCTCGATCTCGTGGGCCAGGCTGGTGCGCACCTGGTCGAGCAGGGCGAGCGTGCGGGCCTGGCGCTGTAGCTCGTCGACTAGGCGCTGGGCGTGCAGCTCGCTCGCCTCGCGCGCGGCCACCGCCTCGCGCAGCAGGGCGATCTGCCGGCGCTGCTCGAGGTGCATCACGACCTGCTGCGCGAGCACCTTGAGCGTGTTCAGCTGCAGCGGCGTAAGCGCGTGGGCCCTATAGTCAAGCACGCAGAGCGTGCCAAGGGCATAGCCATCAGGCGAGACGAGGGGCGCGCCAGCATAGAAGCGTAGGTGCGGGTCACCCGCCACCAGTGGGCTGTCGCGGAAGCGCGCGTCAGCCCGCGCATCGGCGACGAGCAGCACCTCGGCGGGCTGCAGGATCGCGTGCGCGCAAAAGGTGATGGCGCGGGGCACCTCTGTCGAGGCCATGCCGACCCCCGCCTTGACCCACAGCCGCTCGCGGTCGAGCAGACCGATCACGGCGATCGGCACCTCGCAGACCGCGGCGGCCAGCTGGACTAGCGCGTCGAAGTCGCTCTCGGACGGGGTGTCGAGGATCTGATAGCGGTGCAGCGCGCCCAGACGCTCGGGCTCGTCGGCGGGGTGTAGTGGGTCATTAGCCATCGACAATATCCTCATACGATCCGAGCCGGGCCCAGGCCGGGCCACCCCACCCAGGAAGAGCATAGCAGGCACATGTTACCCCAGGCCCGCGACCGGCCCGAGGCCGGGCGGTGAGTCTGGGCTATGCTGAAAGATCTGAAGGGTAAAGATATCTACTTTATTACGCTCGACCGCAGCGACGCCTCTTCTGGACACTCACGGTCAAGCTTGATCTGAGCATCGACTTTACAGGCATTGACCCGAGGCCGCCAGGGGAGAGCAGAGACGTGGAAGGGAGGCTCTATGGCATACGCAAGGCTTGAGCTGCATCTGCGTCACATAGGCGGGGGCTACGGCGCCGAGGCGCGCTTCCGCCTCCAGCCCTCGGCCGCCGACACAATCCTCACCACGATTAGCGATCCGTGCATCACCTTCGACCTCGATCTGCTCACCGCGCTGAGCCTCGACCCCGAGGGCTACGGGCGCCAGCTGTGGGGCATGCTGTTCGCGGACCAGCGTCTGTGCACGGCCTTCGTGAGCGCACGGGCCCAGGCCGAGGCGCAGCGCTGCCCGCTGCGGCTCTGCGTGCGCCTGGACGTAGATGACGCGGCCGCCCACGCCCTGCGCTGGGAGACGCTCAGCGACCCCGAGAGCGGCGGGCGTCTGGCCCTCCAAGAGCGCGTGCTGCTCTCGCGCTACATCGACAGCCCCGATCTCGCCCCTGTGATCAGGCCCGCGCGCGGCGATCTGCGGGCCCTCGCCGCTGTGGCGAACCCCGCCGGCCTGGAGCGCTACGGCCTGAGCCCGCTCAACGTCCGCGCCGAGCTGGCGCGCATCAGGCGCGCGCTCCACCCAATCCCGCTCGCCACGGTGACCGGCACGGACGGGCGCCACGAGGCTAGCCTGCCCGGCATCCTCGCGGCGCTCCACGAGGGGCCAGACATCTTCCTGCTCATGTGCCATGGCAGCACGCACGAGGGCGAGAGCTACCTCTGGCTGGAGAACGACGCAGGCGGCCTGGAGCGAGTGCGCGGGGCCGATCTCGCCGAGGGCGTTGCCGGCCTGAGCAGCCGCCCGGTGCTGACCCTGCTCGTCGCCTGCCGGGGCGCCAGCTCCGAACGTTTCCAGGGCGCCCTCGCGGCGGCCGGCCCGCGCCTGGCCCGGGCCGGCCTGCCGGCCGTGCTGGCGATGCAGGGCGAGATCAGCCTAACGACCGCGGCGAAGTTTATGCCGGCCCTGTTCCGCGAGCTACAGCGTGATGGGCAAATCGACCGGGCGGTGGCGGCGGCGCGTGCCACCGTCGGCGACCGGCCGGACTGGTGGGCGCCGGCGCTCTTCCTGCGCCTCGACGATGGGTGTATCTGGGCAGGTGAGCAGCCCCCGGCGCCCCCGATCGAGCGGGCCGTCAACGCGGACAACCGTGTGGCGAGCTTCGTCAACGAGGGGGTGATCCAGGGGTCGGTCACCCTTTTTAATAACTAGACCGCGCTTACCAGGGAGGTAAGCCATGGCGACAATGATGGAGTTTGAGCAGTCGCTCGACTCGCAGCTGCCCCCCGAGCTCTGGCCACAGGCGAAGCCACTGGCCGAGCTGCTGGCCGGCGCCTGTACCGGCGGGATAGCGGACGACGAGATCCAGCGGCGTCTGGCGGGCCAGCCAGGCCTCGCCCCAGTGCTGCGGGCCCTGGCCAACAAAGAGATCAGAGTTGACGGCACCTCCCTGATGATCTCGATGCTGCCCACGATGGTCGCCGCGAGCCCGACGCCGACGCTCGCCCAGGACAACCGGGTCGCGATCATCGTCAACAAGGGCAGCGCCGAGGCGATCACCGCCTTCAATGTGCAGCAGAACGAGTACACCAATGTGACGATGACGCTCTCGGGCACCAGGGTCGACGCGAGCGCGCCGCCGCTGATCGTGCGCTGCCCGACTCTGAGCCCGCCCCCCGAGCCGCTCACCTTCTACGACCGCAGCGAGCCGCTCGACCGGATCGCGGCTCAGCTCAAGCTACGCCACGGTGTGTGGCTCGCAGGGCAGCCCGGCTGCGGCATGACCTCGCTGCTAGAGAAGGCCGCTAACCTCAAGCCAGCCCGCGGCTTCGCGCGGCGCGACGGGGTGGTCTACCTGGACGGGTGGCTGGAGCCGCGCGACTCGGACGATCTGGCCCAGAGCCTCTACAACCGCTTCTTTATGCGCGCCGACGGGGCGGCCGTGCGGCTGCAGCCCCAGGCCACGCGGGCGGCCCTGGGCCAGATGAAAGCCCTGTTCGTGCTCGACCGCCCGCGGCTCGAGCGCGAGCAGCTCATCGGCCTGGCCCGCGACCTTGCCAGCGCCGGGAGCGTGCTGGTGGCCACTGATGACCCGGGGGCGCCCTGGCTCGCGCAGCTCGAGGTCGCGGCCCTGCCGCAGGAGGACGCGCGTCGTGTGCTGGTGGAGGCCGCCCAGCTGGGCGGCTCCCAGACCGAGACCCTGGCGCTGGCCGACCGGCTCTGCGCCGCTCTC
>JAAXUL010000988.1 GCA_013336035.1 Chloroflexales bacterium | reverse complement strand
GGGGCGCAGCAGCTGGGCGCAGCGGTCGAGGGCCTGGCGGAAGATTGGCTCGCGGGCGTAGAGCTGGCGGCCCATGCCAGGGTACTGCGCCCCCTGCCCCGTGAACAGGAACGCCACCTCGAGCGACCGCTGGCTCGCTGGCCGGGCCGGGGCCGGGCGACTCCAGCGCCCGCTCGCAAAGGCGCTCAGCCTCTCTCCCAGCTCGCCCACCGTCGCCGCGGGGATGGCAAGCCGCTCGGCGAGCCGGGCGCGGCCAGTATTGGCGGTGTCACAGAGATCGGCCAGCGCCACGTCCGGGTTGCGGTCAATGTAGGCCGCGTAGCGCCCGGCCATAGCGCGCAGCGCCTCCTCCGTCCTGGCCGAGAGCGCTAGGACGTGCCATGTGCGCGCCGGATCGCGCTCCGCCACGGCCTGCGGCGGCTCGCGAACGATCACGTGGACATTGTTGCCGCTGAAGCCGAACGAGCTAACGCCGGCGATGCGCGGCCGCTCGCCGCTTGGCCAGGGCGTCAGGCTGGTCGGCACATCGATCGGCCAGCGCTCCCAGCTGATGCGCGGGCTGCGCTCCTGGAGGTGCAGGTGCGGCGGCAGCTCGCCGTGCTGCAGCGCGAGGATCACCTTCAGCAGGCCCGCCACGCCGGACGCCGACTCGAGGTGGCCGATATTCGTCTTCACCGACCCGGTCAGCAGCGGCCGGCCGGGCGATCTGCCGTCGCATAGCGCCTTCGCCATGGCCTCGATCTCGATCGGGTCGCCGAGCGAGGTGCCGGTGCCGTGAGCCTCCACATAGTCGATGTCCTGGGGGGCCACGCCGGCATTCTTCAGCGCCTGCTGGATCACGGCCTGCTGGGCCAGGCCATTCGGCACCGACAGCCCGCTGCTGGCGCCGTCCTGGTTCGCGGCCGAGCCAAGGATCAGGGCGTGAATATGGTCGCCGTCGGCGACGGCGTCGGACAGGCGCTTGAGGACCACGACGCCGCAGCCCTCGCCGCGCACGAAGCCGTCGGCCCGCGCGTCGAAGGTCTTGCAGCGGGCGTCGGGCGCCAGCATGCCCCACCTGCAGAAGGCGACGAACACCTCGGGCACCAGGGTCACGTTGACCCCGGCCGCGATCGCCATGCGGGTCTCGCCGGCGCGCAGATTCTGGCACGCGATATGGACCGCGGTCAGCGATGAGGAGCACGCGGTGTCGATGGCCAGGCTGGGGCCCTGGAGGCCAAGGCTGTAGGCTACCCGGCCGGCGATGGCGTTGAGGATGTTGCCCGTCGCGAAGTAGGCGTCGATGCTCGTGAGCGGGAGCGACTTCAGGTTGAGCAGCATGTAGTCGAGGGTCGATACGCCGACGAAGACGCCCGTGCTGCTCCCGGCCAGCCCGTCCGGCGCGATCCCGCCCTGCTCCAGGGCCTCCCAGACAACCTCCAGCAGGATGCGCTGCTGCGGGTCCATGCTCACCGCCTCGCGCGGCGAGATGCCGAAGAGCTGGGGCTCGAACTGATCGATGTTCTCCAGGAATCCGCCCTGGCGGACGTAGATGGTGCCCGGGGTCTTCGGGTCCGGGCTGTAGTAGCGCTCGGTGTCCCAGCGGCCCGCCGGGATGTCGCCAATGGCGTCCACCCCGTTGCGCAGGAGTTGCCAGTAGGCCTCGGGGCTGCTGGCGCCGCCGGGAAGCCTGCACGCCATGCCGACTACGGCGATCGGCTCGCTGCGCTCCTGCTCGGCCGCCTCGAGTCTCGCCCGCAGCTTCTGTATGGCGAGCAGCGCCTGCCTCAAGCGATCCTGGTAGTCTACAGTGTTCGCCATATCAGTTGCCCTTCTCCCAGGTGTCGGCGGCCGCCAGCTCAGCGTCAAGCAGACGCAGCAGGTCGCCCTCCGAGAGGCCCTCCAGCGGCGCCTCCTCCGCGGGGGCCTTGTGCGGGGGCGGCGCTTCGGCGTGCGCGCCGAAGCCGAAGGCCTCAGTCTCGAGATAGCCGGCCAGGGCGTCCACGGTGGGGTAGTTGAAGGTCAGGGTGGACGGCAGGGCCTGGCCCGCGCCGGCCTCGAGCCGCGCGCGTAGCTCGACGGCCATCAGCGAGTCCATGCCCATCTCGAACAGCCCCTGGCGCACATTGAGCCGGCCCGCGTCCTCGTAGCCGAGCACGCTCGCCGCGGCGCCCGCGACGAAGTCGAGCAGCATGTCGCGCCGCTCGCTGGGCAGCGCTCGCTCCAGCCGCTCGCGCAGCGACTCTTCCCGGGCGGCCGGCCGCGGGGCCGCGACCCGCGCCTCGGCCTGAAGGTCGGCAAGCAGGGGGCGCCTGCGCCTTGTCTCGTAGGTCGCGCGCAGCAGCGACCAGTCGGCGTCCGCCACCGTCTTCTGCGCCGGGCCGCCCTGGGCCAGCGCGCCGAGCGCCGCCAGGGCCGCCTGGACAGGTATGGGCCGCAGGCCGTAGCGGACGGCGGCCTGCCGCTCCTCGGCCGAGAAGCCGCGCATCTCCTCCCAGACGCCCCAGTTGACGCTTAGGGCGGGGAGCCCAAGGCCGCGCCGGAGGTGCGCCAGCGAGTCGAGGGCGCAGTTCGCGGCGGCGTAGTGGGCCATCTGGCTGACGCCGAGCAGGGCTGTGGTGGATGAGAAGAGGACGAAGCAGTCGAGGTCCATGTGCTTCGTCAGCTGGTGGAGCGTCCACGCGCCGGCGGCCTTGCCCTCCATCGCGTCGTCGAGCTCGTCAGGCGAGAGCTCGGCGAGCGGCCGGTAGGTGACGCTCGCCGCCGCGTGGAATACGCCCCGCAGCGGGGGCATGGTCGCGCCAAACTGCGTGATCAGGGTGCCCATGCCGGCCCTGTCGCGGACATCGACCGCCGCCGTGACGACGGTCGCCCCCAGGGCCTCGATCTTCTGGACGGCGCTTACCCGTCTGGCCGCCTCGCTCTCGGGCGGTAGCCCCGCCCCGACCTCCCGGCTCTGCAGCCCCGAGCGGCTGGTGAGCACCATGTGCCTCACGCCCTGCTCGGCCAGCCAGCGCGCCAGCTTCAGCCCGAGGCCGCCGAGGCCGCCCGTGATGAGGTAGCTGCCGTCGGCGCGCCAGCTGGTGGCCCGCCAGACCGGCGGAGCGCTAGGCACGAGCCGTGCCACGTAGCGCTGATCGCCGCGCCACGCCACCTGGTCCTCCCCGTCCCGGTCGGGCTCCCACACCTCGGCCAGCAGTTGCCGCGCGCAGACGTCGGCGCCGATATCGTCGAGATCGATCAGGCCGCCCCAGATCTCGGGGTGCTCCAGGGCGATCACCCGCCCCAGGCCCCACAGCGGCGCCTGGCCCGGCTCATGGCGGGCCTGCCCCTCGCCGGCCGCCTGGGCCGTGCGCGTGGCCAGCCAGAGGCG
>JAAXUL010000987.1 GCA_013336035.1 Chloroflexales bacterium | reverse complement strand
TGGGGCGGGCGCTCTTCCGCACGATCTTCTTCCTGCCATTTGTGCTCTCCGAGGTCATCACCGGGGTGATCTGGAACTTTATCTACCGGCCCCAGGGCGGCCTGATCAACACCCTGTTCCAGGGCGTCGCCCCCGGCCTGGCCCAGACGGCCCTGCTGGCCGACCCCAACACGGTGCTCTACGCGCTGTTCGTCGTCATCACCTGGAAGTTCTTCGGCTACCACATGATCCTCTATATCGCGGGGCTGCAGAACATCCCGGTCGAGATCGAGGAGGCGGCCCAGATCGACGGGTGCAGCCGGCTCCAGGCCCTGCGCTATATCACCATCCCCCTGCTCGGCAGCACCATCCGGCTCACCATCTACCTGTCGGTCCTCGGCTCGCTCCAGTTCTTCGACCTGATCTGGGTAATGACCAACGGTGGGCCGGTCAATGCCAGCGATACGATGGCGACCTACCTGTACAAGTATGGCTTCCAGCGCTTCCAGCTCGGCTACGGCAGCGCGGTGGCCGTGATTATGTTCCTAATCTGCTTCGGGTTCTCTCTGGTGTACCAGCGCTTCGTGATGCGGCGCGACTATGAGTGATACCAACCTCGTTGGTAACTTTGCGGAATGTTTTTCTGCGAAGGGGCCTGCGGCCCCTCCGCGCCTCCCCGCTTTCTGCAAAAGGATCTCTCTATGACGACGCATAAGGTGTCGGCCCGTGCGGCCCCCAACCGTGGTCTGACCCTGGTGTTGCAGTATCTCGTCGCCGGCCTCATCGCGCTGATCGTGCTCGTCCCCCTGGTGGCAGCCGTGATCAACGGCTTCAAGAGCAACGCCGACCTGCTGCTGCACCCGTTCGGCATCCCGCGGAGCTGGCAGTTGCAGAACTACACGAGCGTGCTCGGGAGCGGCGCGTTCTGGCGGCAGCTGCTCAACAGCACTCTGGTGATGGTGGCGACCGCGATCGGGGTGGTGGTGCTGGCGAGCATGGCGGCCTATGTGTTCGCGCGGATGACGTTCCGCGGGCGCGAGCTGCTGTTCGGTTTCTTTACCCTGGGCCTGCTGTTCCCGATCGCGGTGGCGATCCTGCCGCTCTACATCACCCTGCGCCAGGCCAACCTCGTCGATAATTTGTGGGGCATCATCCTGCCCCAGATCGCCTTCGGCCTGCCGGGGAACATCCTGATCCTCCGCGGCTTCTTCTCCACCATCCCCCGCGAGCTCGACGAGGCGGCCGCCATCGACGGCTGCACGCCCGCCGGCTACTTCGTGCGCATCCTGCTGCCCCTGATGCGCCCGGCCCTCGCGGCGGTGGCGGTGCTGACCATGGTGGCGAGCTGGAACAACTTCTTCCTGCCCCTGCTGGTGATCAACAGCGAGCAGCTCTACACGCTGCCCCTGGGCATCCAGCAGTTCCAGGGCCAGTTCGGGACCGAGTGGGGGCGCGTGCTGGCCTTCGTCTCGCTCGCCCTTGTCCCCACCATTGGGTTCTACCTGCTGGCCGAGCGCCAGATCATCGCCGGGCTGACCGCGGGCGCCGTGAAAGGGTGACAGGGTCGCACCATGAGCACGCTCTTGAGGCTGAATGAGCGCGGCTACTTCGAGACGCATGGGCTCAACGTCCTGGCGTTCAGCAACTGGTATGACGGGCTGTTCAGCGACGCGAAGATCAGCGGGGTCGAGCTGATCCATCACGAGGTGCGGACGGCCACCAATGGCGATCTCCGGCTGAGCCCCACGCCCGGGCAGTGGGACCGCGTTCCAGACCTCGTCGGCCGCGCGGTGCACGCCAATGCTGGCCGCATCGAGACCCACCTGGCGTACCCCGAGCACGATCTGCGCTATACGGTCACGGCCGAGGCCTACGACCAGGGCGTGCGCCTGCGGGTCACGCTGGAGCGGCCCCTCCCGCCCGCGCTCGAGGGCCGCGCCGGCTTCAACCTGGAGTTCCTGCCTTCGGCCTACTTCGGCAGGGCCTACCTCGTAGACGGTCGGGGCGGGATCTTCCCGCGCTATCCGGGCGGGCCCATGGCGGCGCACGAGAGAGGCGCGGCCGAGCCGCAGCCGATTGCCAGGGGGACCACCATCGTGCTGGCCCCTGAAGACCCGCACCGCCGTGTGACGGTGACGGCGACGACGGGCGAGCTCATGCTCTACGATGGCCGCAACACGGCCCAGAACGGCTGGTACGTGCTGCGCAGCCTGATCCCCCCCGGGCAGTCCGACCGAGTCGTGGAGTGGCTGCTGACGGCGAGCACCGTCCCGGGCTGGGTGCGGGCGCCGCTCATCGCGCACTCGCAGGTCGGGTATCACCCCGCACAGCAGAAAGTGGCGGTGATCGAGCTCGACCGGGACGACCAGCCCCTGGCCCACGCGCGGCTGCTACAGGTCGCCGCCGACGGCGAGCTCGTCGAGCGACACCTGGGCAAGACCTCGCGCTGGGGGGACTATCTCCGCTACGCCTACCTGACCTTCGATTTCACCCCGGTGCGCGAGGCCGGGCTGTACGTCATCGAGTACGGCGGCGCGCGCACGCGCCCGTTCCGGATCGGGCCCGACGTCTACGCGCAGGCCTGGCACCCGACCCTCGACGTGTTCTTCCCGGTGCAGATGGACCATATGTACGTGCGGGAGGCCTACCGAGTCTGGCACGGCGCCCCCCACCTCGACGACGCGCTCCAGGCGCCGGTGAGCCACGAGCATTTCGACCTGTACGCCCAGGGGCCGACCACCGATACGCCCTTCAATCCAGGCGAGCACATTCCGGGGCTGAACATCGGCGGCTGGTTTGACGCCGGCGACTTCGACATCCGTACCCAGACCCAGTACGCCGCTTTGCTCGATCTGGTCCATACCTGGGAGGCCTTTGGCATTCGGCGCGATGAGACCACGGTTGACCAGGCGCAGCGCTGCGTGGCCATCCACGCCCCCGACGGGGTGCCTGACCTGCTCCAGCAGATCGAGCACGGGACCCTGGCCCTCATCGCGCAGCACCGCGCGGTCGGCCACGCCATCCCTGGAATCGTCGAGCCCAATCTCGAGCAGTACGCCCACCTGGGCGACGCCTCGACCAAGACCGACAATCTGATCTACAACCCGCAGCTGCGGGGGGGGGAGTCTGATGGCGTCAGCAGCGCGACCTTCGACGACCGCTGGGCCTTTACCAGTAAGTCCACGCCCCTCAACTATGGCTCGATCGCAGCCCTGGCCGCCGCCAGCCGCGCCCTCCGAGGCTACCGCTACGAGCTGGCCGACGAGTGCCTGGCCACGGCGCAGCGGGTGTGGGATGAGGAGCACGGCCACCCGCCGGCGATCTTCCACCACGGCAATACGACCGGCGGAGCGCTCGAAGAGGAGGAGCTCAAGG
>JAAXUL010000986.1 GCA_013336035.1 Chloroflexales bacterium | reverse complement strand
CCACTGCAAACCCTCTGCTCATCGACGCACCCCTACCCAACATCGAGACGCACCGTGACGACGTCCCCCACGTTGAGCTGCACAGCTTGTTGCGCGCTCGCGCGAATGGGCACGATCGGCGCAGATCTGTGCTCGTGCGGCTTCATGGTTTCTTCCTTGTGCGCTCCTGCGGCTCCAGCCCAGAGAGCCACACGATGTGGCATCGAGCCTCCTCCTTCGGTCGCCCCATCAGCGGCGACGCCGGAACGCCACCGCCGCGGCGACGAGGGCGGCCGAGACGACGATCAGGGCCAGGCCGAACCAGCGGACGACACTCATCAGGGCCGCCTGTCGCTCGTAGGCGGCCTGCTGGTCAGCGGGCATCGCGGCATAGTCCTGAAACGGCACCGCGAACGGGTCGGCCACGGCGCCGAGCAGCAGGACGGCGAGACCGGCGACGAGGGCCAGAGCTGCGGCGATCAGGAACCAGCGTGTACGCATCATGTTCGAAAGCTGCATCGTGATCTTCGCGATCTCACGGGTTCAATGACGTGTGCCAGGCGCGCAAGGCCCTGCCTATAGAACACCCCGCCTGATCATCGACGCTCCCTACCCAACGTCGAGCCGCACGTTGACGACGTCGCCCACGCTGAGCTGCTCGGCCCGCTGCGTGCTGGCGCGGATGGGCACGATGTAGCCGCCGTCCTTCGGGAAGAGCGAGGTCTTCCACACCGTCTTGCCGATCCGCACCTGGGCCGGGATCATGCCCCAGCCATAGGTCACTGAGCCTGAAATGGCCTTCAGCTCGTGGCACAGCTCGGCCGGGACAGTGACGAAGTGATGGGGGGCCGGGCCGCGCCAATACCAGATCTCCCCGCTGAACTCAACGTCCATGGAGGTCTTCTCAGGCAGCGCTGAGCAGCTCGACGGGCACCTCGCGTGCCGAGCGGTCAAGCCACTCCACCAGCACATCCTCGACGCGCCGGTTGCTGCGCTCCGCGATCGTGCGCGCGCTCCGGACGAGGGAGTCAGGAAGCTCCAGGGTCACCACTTCGCTCATCGGCGTCGCCCCTCGCGTGCTGTTCCCGCGTGTTGGCTCTCCTGCGCATAGTGTAGCACCCACCCATCGTGGCCCGCGACCCTGGGAGTATAATGGCCTCCGTTCACCGGCATCCTGAACCAGAGCGCAATGAAGGCACGCGATCGATGAAGCAGCACACGCTAGGGGCGACGGGCCGTGCATGGCTCAAGGGGTTTCACATTGCGTTCAGCGCCACCTGGGTCGGCGCGATGACCTGCCTCTTGCTCCTGCACCTCTTCTCGCGCCCCGCGAGCGGCGCCGAGGCCCACGCCATCCAGGCGGCCCTCCGGCACCTCGACGACTGGGTGATCATCCCCTCGGCCATGGGCTCGCTGCTCACCGGCCTGCTGATCAGTTGGCTGACCCCCTGGGGCTTCTTCAAGTGGCCCTGGGTCACGCTCAAGTGGCTTGGCACCTTCGCCGTGATCTTCTCCGGCAGCTTCCTCGTCGGCCCACGGCTGAATGGCATGGAGGCCCTGGCCGCCGCCGAGCCCTTGGGCGTGCTCCAGAGCGCGGCCTTCCGCGGCGACCACCAGGTGATCTCCCTCGTCGTTGGCCCGCAGGTGCTGCTGCTGCTCTTCATGGTCTTCATCTCGGTGCTGAAGCCCTGGAAGCGCAAGACTCGCGTCAAGGAGTCACGCCACGAGCGTGAGGCGACCGCGCTGAAGTGAGCGTCAGGTCCCGGCGGCACAATGGAGCCCACGATCACCTTGTAGCCGCGGCCACCCCGCGCTTGATCCCATAGCCCACCCCGGCCCCGATAAGCGCCGGGATCCCCGTCCAGAACGGGGCCTCGAGGATGACGCTGATCGGCGTCTCGCCGGGATTGGGGTCGGCGAGGCTCAGCGGGATGGCGATCAGGATCTCGACCAGCATCACCACCAGCGGGATGAGGATCCACTTCCAGTTCCCCAGCCAGTACGCTCCGACCCCGCAGAGTGCCATGCCGACCAGGAGCGCCAGGCTGGCGCTGGAGGCGCCGGGCCCGAAGATGGCCAGGAGCAGCACGGGGATCGCGGCGAGCGCGATCAGGAGCAGCTTGCCAGAGTCGTGCGTGTTCACCCATACGGCGGTACGGTTCATCACACACCTTCCTTTCCAGCAGACCCTCGTCGCGCAGTGGGCGTACTCGGCTCTGCGCACAGATCGGCGCGACGAGGCGCGGGACGCGGCGAGCGCATCCCGTGGACAGGCAACGACGATGCCGATAGACTCAGCATACACCTGGGCACGGGGAAGACAAGCGATCGTGGTGCTACGGGGCGGGAAGGGTTGTACTCTCGTCGGTGCAGGCGATACTCCAGGAGAGGCTGCCGCGCCCATCACCTCAGGGGCTGGCACCGTGGCGGCGCGTGAGGATCGTGACACACTCAGCTCCTCAGGCGCTGGCCTCGAGCGTCAGCATGTTCGCGTCGCGGAAGACCACCCAGCGGCCGTCGGGCTCCTTGCGTAGGATCGTGAGCGTGGGGCCGGAGCGCCTCACTGGTGACCCGGTCTCCAGCGGCGTCACCGTGACCACGAGCTGGCTCCAGCAATAGGCCCAGTCCCCGTTGACCTGGACCTCCCGCACCTCCCCGCTCGCCTCGATGCGATACTGGCCCTGCTGGGCGTCGGCAGCAAAGGCGTCGCGCCCGCGTATGGGCGGCTGGCCCGGGGTCAGGAAGACCACGTCCTCGGCCATCAGGCTGAGCAGGGCGGGTAGGTCGCCCGTGGCGCTCGCCTCCAGCCAGCGCGCCACCAACGCGCGGATTGCCTGCTCGTCGTGCGCTGCGGCGCTCGTACCGAGATGGGTATCCATCACTGATCCTCCTTGCGCTTACCCCCTGCCGATATGTCCATTGACGGATAGACCATGGCAGCCTTGCCCATCCGCACGGCCCCTCGCTCCGTGGCGCCCGCTGCGCCTCAGCGCACACGACGGAGCGCGCTGGGCCTGGGCACCGACGGCGCATAGCAGACGATGGGATGTGAGCGACGGTGTGCCCCAGCATACCATACCGGCAACGCGGGCGCCCGTTGAGGCGAGCCTGGGAGTAGCGCATTGGTTGAATGGACCCCAGACGCCGTGGATAACGCGAGAGACACTGGCACCGTCGTCAGCGCTGGGTTCGGGGTACGGCGCCACTTCGATGCACGGTACAATTGTCGATCAACCTAACAGGGCTGAGGCACCTGATCTGTGAATCAGCGAATCAGCGATCTATCGAGACATCGCATGCCATCTTTTCGTCAGGCGTCCAAAGATGGGCGATACGTAGGTAGAATGCAATCGAATGTTTGGTTGGGCGGGCCTCG
>JAAXUL010000985.1 GCA_013336035.1 Chloroflexales bacterium | reverse complement strand
TCGCGCAGGGCCGCGAAGCCCGCCGGGGGGGCGATGCGCTGGAGCATCTCGCGCCGCGAGGCGATCTTGGCCGCGTCGGTCTCGCCCTCGCCGGCCGCGTAGGCCGCCAGCCAGCCCTCGTCGAAGCCCTCGCCGACCGCCGCCCGGCCCGCGGCGTGGGCCAGCAGCGCCTCGATCGGCGCCGTCTGCACCAGGGTAGGCGGGCTGAGCGTGTAGCCCCGCGCCTCGAGGGCGGCCTCGAGCCCGTCGGGCCTGCTGGCGGGGCAGAGCTGGATGCGGCAGAGGGCGCCGCGCCGGGCGTAAAACTGCTCGGCCATAGCGATCTTCTCGTCCAGGCCCAGCCGCTCGCCGTGGCGGGCCGGCAGCACCGAGTTGGCGCGCCGGGTCACGCCGCCGGCGTAGCGCAGCCGCCAGCCGTCGATCTCCTGCCAGAGCAGGGGCGGCACCGCGTTGGCGGCCAGCTCTTCGATCAGGGTTATCTCATTGCTCATGGCACGAGGCAGTCGCATAAACGGAGCCTGGCGATCTTCTTGATCTCGGCGAGGGCGGTCTGGATCTCGGCGTCGCGGTCGCTGGCGAGGCGGGCGGGGAGGGCGGCCAGGATGGCCTCCTTCTTGTTCTCGCGGGCGCAGATAACGAAGGGGAAGCCGAAGCGCTCGCGGTAGGCGCTGTTGTAGGCGCTGAAGCGCGCGAGCTCCTCGGCGGAGAGGGCGGTGAGGCCGGCGGCGGCCTGCTCGCGGGCCGACTCGGCGGTGAGCTGCCCGGCGAGGGCGACGCGCCCGGCAAGGTCGGGGTGGGCGCGGATCAGGGCGACCTGGCGGGCCTCGTCGGCGCCATCGAGCACGGCGCTCAGCGCGGCGTGGAGATCGGCGAGGCTGGCGAAGGGGCGCTGGGGCCAGGCGGCCTCGGCGATCCAGGGCGAGCGCTCGAAGCAGTGGCCCACGGCGCCCACGAAGGCGGCGCGGTCGAGCGCGTTGAGCTCGGCGAGGGTGATCGGCGCTAGCATAGCCTTCCCTGTCGCAGATACCTGGCATGTAGTATAGCGCATCGGGCGCGGGCTTGCCCCACGCCCCGCCGCCCTGCTACAATCCGCTCAGCGGCGGCGCGAAGAGGTTGTTGTCGAAGGCGACTATGGCCCAGATCCTGGAGATCCTGTGAGCACGCTTCTGGTCAAGAACGCGGACCTGCTCGTGACGATGGACGACAGCGGCAGCGAGATCCCCGACGGCGGGCTCTACGCGGTCGATGGCTTTATCACCCAGGTTGGGCCGAGCGCGGCCCTGCCCGCCGCGGCCGACGCGGTGATCGACGCCCGCGGCATGCTGATCATGCCCGGCATGGTCAACACCCACCACCACTTCTGCCAGACCCTGACGCGCTGCATGGCCCAGGACCAGCCGCTCTTCGGCTGGCTCACGACGCTCTACCCGATCTGGGCCAACCTCACGCCCGAGGCGGTGCGCACGGCGACGAAGATCGCCCTGGCCGAGCTGCTGCTGTCGGGCTGCACGACCACCAGCGACCACACCTACCTCTGGCCAAACGGCGCGCGCCTGGACGACCAGATCGAGGCCGCCCACGAGCTGGGCGCCCGCTTTCACGCCGCCCGCGGCAGCATGTCGCTTGGCCAGAGCCAGGGCGGCCTGCCGCCCGACCAGGTTGTCGAGGACGAGACCCACATCCTGGCCGACTCGCGGCGGCTGATCGAGCAGTACCACGACCCGCGCCCCGGCGCCATGCTGCGCATCGTGCTCGCGCCCTGCTCGCCCTTCAGCGTCTCGCTCGATCTGATGCGCGAGAGCATCGCCCTGGCCCGTGTCTACGGCGTCCACTCGCACACCCACCTGGCCGAGACCCTCGACGAAGAGCGCTACTGCCTCGAGCGCTTCGGGCGGCGCCCGGTCGAGCTGATCGAGGACCTGGGCTGGGTCGGCCCCGATGTCTGGCACGCCCACGTCGTGTGCCCCTCGCCCGCCGAGGTGGGGCGCCTAGGGGCGGCGAGCACTGGCGTGGCCCACTGCCCGTGCTCGAACATGCGCCTGGCCTCGGGCATCGCCCCGGTCGGGGCCCTGCGGCGGGCCGGCGCGCGGGTCGGCCTGGGCGTCGACGGCTCAGCCTCGAACGATGGATCGCACATGCTGGGCGAGGCCCGCCAGGCCATGCTGCTCCAGCGCGTGCAGGGCGACCCGGCGGCGATGAGCGCGCGCGAGGCCTTGTGGCTGGCGACGCGGGGCGGCGCCCAGACGCTGGGCCGCGACGACGTCGGCCAGCTCGCGCCCGGCATGTGCGCCGACCTGGTGGGCTACAGGCTCGACCGTGTCGGCTTCGCCGGGGCCGCCGTCCACGACCCCCTGGCCGCCCTGGTGTTCTGCCACCCGCCCATGGTCGATCTGAGCCTTGTCCACGGGCGGGTGCGCGTGCGCGACGGCGAGCTGGTGGGGGTCGATCTGCCCGCCCTGGTGGCGCGGCACAACGCCATCGCCCGCGCCCTGGCACGCGGCGAGCGGGCCTGAGCAGGGCCGCGCCAGCGCCGCGGGTTTATCGTGGTGTAGACCCGGCGCGGGCATCGTCATTCGACGATACGCCCCTTGCTTATTTTGCCCGTAGGGGTATCATAAAAGGACAGCAGTCGTCCGAAAACCGCCCGCTGAGGGCAGGGGAATATACCGAGGGAGGTACTGCTATGGCTGCCAGTGATTTAGATGATACAACTCCGCGCGTCGCCCAGGCCTACCTCGAGCGGGCCTACCTCGAGGAGTACCTGAGGGGTCTCGGGTACAGCGTTGATCAGCTGCGCACATTGCCGGCCGCCCTGTCCAAGGTGCTTATGCGCGACGCGTCGCTCTTCGCCTCCATGAGGCTCACCGAGGTGGAGTCTCGCTCCCACCTGATAGAGGAGCTCCACGGCGGCCATGTGCCGATGTAGCGTCCGGCGTAGCCCATTGGTCAGGGGGTTCCTCATTCAAAGGAAGGAGCGGGCGATAGGCGCTTCAGCCGATGGCACAGGCCTTGCATCTTAGTATACTGAGCGCAACAACACAGACGATGATCGCGGCGGTCATCGCGGCCAGCGCCACCAAGCCAACGGCCCCACGTCGCCCCCTAAATCCCCGAAACCCCCCACGGCTGCCGAGAGGCAGCCGTTCTTCTATCCCTTCCCCGCCACGAAGGCGGCGCCCTGGCCCAGGCGCGTGTTCACGGGCGCCCCGGCGGCGCAGAGCGGGCACGCCTCGGGGGCGAAGCTCTCGAGGGGCACCTCGGCCAGGCAGTACAGCGCGGGCGCGCCGATCTGCGCGGCGGTGATGCCCCCGCGGTTGCAGAGGGCGCCAACGCCGACCACCACGCCCCCGCTGGCG
>JAAXUL010000984.1 GCA_013336035.1 Chloroflexales bacterium | reverse complement strand
CTCCGGGTTTGAACCCGAGCGGCAAGGCGGGTTTCTCGTTGGGCTTTAGCCCTTGCGTTTGGCGTCCTGATGCGGTATACTGGCTTCATACAGTACGTATGTTCACATGGACACCTCCGATGATTCGCACGCATATCCTTGATTGCCATCTGCCCCGAAGCGAGGCCGACGCGCTCAACCGCGAGAGCGGGCGGGTGTATACCGATGTGCTGGTGTGGCACTATGCATCTATCGGCGCACCGGCCACTGGCTCTCACAAGGCGCTGCCGAAAAGCTGAACGACTCGCTCAGCCCGACCACGTTGCACGCCCACAGCCGGGATGCCGCGCAACAGGCATTCTACAAGGCGTGCAAGACCGCGGCTCGCCAGCCCCAGACCCGCCAATCGCGCCGCGACGGTCTGGGATACAGCGGTTGGGCTCATCAGGACACTCCTCCAGTCCTTCCCTCCCTCGGGATAACCCTCGTGCATGAGCTGATATGCTAACTTCGCGGCACCGCAGTGACCGCGAACAGTCGAGGCGATAGGGTTACGATGATCTTCATGCAGGGCGCCGTGTCGCCTCATGCATCACTTGGGTGCTTACCCGCGCCTCGTCGACTGTCCCAATCTGCTGCGGTATACGAGAAAGCACACGCGCAATGCCAAAAAGGACGCCACCGGCTCGCCGCCCTAAACCGGCCCAATCGGACCCCGCAGCCCAGCTGCCGCCCACCACAGAAGAGGCGGACGGGGTGGCGCCACTATCCATAAGCTTTCCCATCGTCGGTATGGGTGCGTCAGCTGGGGGGCTCGCGGCCTTCGAGGCCTTCTTCTCGGCCATGCCCGCCGAGCCCGCGCCCGGCATGGCCTTATCCGTCGGGTGGAGCGGCGCATGGCCCTGCACCAGATCGAGCGGGCCGACGACTACCTCCAGTATCTGCGGCAGGCGCCGGACGAGGCCGAGGGCCTGTTCCGCGACCTCTTGATCGGCGTGACCAGAACCGGGGCGACGAACAGCGCCACAACGGCGCTCGCGGCCATCGCGGCGGGCAAGCACGTGCTGATCGAGAAGCCGATGTGCAGCTGCTGGACGAGGCGCTGGGTGACGCGCCAGCGGTCTTGCGGGGCGTCTATGGGCTGCTGCTCGGCCTCAGCTCCCACGATCTCTCAGCGATGCGCGAGCTGCTGGGCATGCCGCGACGGGTGCTCTACGCGACTCAGCGCCAGGGTGGGCTCTACCTGACCGCCGCCTTCGACTATGGCGACTACGTCTGCCAGTTCGAGACCGGCATCGACAACATCCCGCGCTTCGACGCCCATCTCGAGGTCTACGGCGAGAACCAGGTGCTGCGGGTGCAGTACGACACGCCCTACGTACGCAACCTGCCCATTCGCCTGAGCATCACTGAGGCCAACGGCAAGGGCGGGGTGATCGAGCGGCGCGAGCACCCGGCCTGGGGCGACGCCTTCGTGGCCGAGTGGCGAGCGTTCTACGCCTCTGTGACCGAGGGCCGCCAGCCGAAGACGACGCCGACCGACTTCCGCCAGGAGCTCGAGCTGTTCCGCGATATGGTCGCGCTGATGGCGTGAATACTTCGGCTATTTCGCCCCTGCACAGTGAGAATGCACGCCTGCACATTGAGTATGCACGCCTGCACACTGAGTATGCACGCCTGCACACTGAGTATGCACGCCTGCACACTGAGTATGCACGCCTGCACATTGAGTATGCACGCCTGCACACTGAGTATGCACGCCTGCACATTGAGTATGCACGCCTGCACACTGAGCATGCACGCCTGCATGGTGAATATGAAATGAGGTCCATGATGGCTATTCAGCCAGTCAAGACCGCCATCATCGGTGCTGGCAACATCAGCGACATCTACCTCCAGAACTGCACTGCCTGGCCCATCCTCGACGTCGTCGCGTGCGCGAATCGCACCGTCGCGCGGGCCGAGCAGCAGGCTGCGAAGTACAACATCCCGCGCGCGTGCTCGGTCGAGGAGGCTCTGGCCGACCCGCAGATCGAGCTGATCGTCAATCTGACAGTACCGGCGGCCCATGGCAGCATTGCCCTGGCCGCCATCCGCGCGGGGAAGTCGGTCTATAACGAGAAGCCGCTTGCCATGAGCCGTGAGGAGGCCCGGCTGCTCCTCGACGAGGCCCATGCCCGCGGGCTGCTGGTCGGCTGCGCGCCCGACACCTTCCTGGGCGCCGGGCTCCAGACCTGCGGTGGGCTGCTCGACGCGGGCACGCTCGGCCAGCCGGTGGGGGCGACCGCCCAGATGATCACGCGCGGCCCCGACTACTGGCACCCCAACCCGGCCTTCCTCTTCGAGCGCGGCGCCGGGCCACTCTTCGACATGGGACCCTACTACCTCACCTGGCTGATCAGCCTGTTTGGGCCGATCAGCCAGGTGAGTGGTGCTGTGCGTACGACCTACCCCGAACGCACTATTCACAGCGAGCCCAGGCGTGGCGAGGTGATCCGGCCCGAGGAGCCGACCCACGTCGCGAGCTTGATCGAGTTCCACAGCGGGCCGATCGCTACCCTGCTGATCAGCTTCGATGTCTGGGACATGTACGCGCCCTCGCTCAGCGTCTACGGCTCGGCGGGCACCCTGACTCTGCCCGACCCCAACACCTTCGGCGGCCCGGTGACGCTGCGCAGCGACATGGCTGAGGGTGGGCGCGAGATCGCCCTGACCCACAGCCACGCTGAGAACAGCCGTGGAATGGGAGCCGCGGATCTAGCCTACGCGCTGCGCACCGGCCGCCCGCACCGCGCGAGCGGCGCGCTGGCCTTCCACGTGCTCGACACGATGCACGCCATCCTCGAGGCCGCACGCACGGGCCGCCGGGTCGAGCTAATCAGCACCTGCGAGCGCCCGGCGCCCCTCCCCGCCGGCATGGCCGAGCACCAGCTGGACGTCTGAACATCTGGGAGAGGGCGCGGGTGGCTTCGAGCTCCTCGTCGGAACTAGCAGTGTCGATCTTCCGCACGCGATCCCTGTACACCTTGCCGAGGAGTGGACCCAACCGGCGAGCGCCGGCAGCAACACCCCCCTCGTATCACAAGAGTAGCCATACTGGAACGACACTGTGAGCGGCGAAACCGCCGCTCACAGTCCAGGCATAGTCACATTCCGTTGCGCGGCATGATCGCCCTGCCCTGCGCGCTCGTGCTGACCCGCCTTGAGGGCCAGCGCGGGCTACCGGCTACTCGCTGGCACACGCTCGAATACGGGCGCGGGATCCTGCTGTTCCTCGTGCCTTGGCGAGCTGAATGCCGTCCATCTGGCGCTCGGCGCGGAGCTCCGTCTGCGCCCAGGCTTTACGGCCCAGGTGGCAGGCCCCAGAGCTCGACCCG
>JAAXUL010000983.1 GCA_013336035.1 Chloroflexales bacterium | reverse complement strand
CTCGCCGGGCGAGCGCAGCGAGCCATCATAGGATATACCCGCGCTTGCGCGCGATCTCCTCTTTATGCTTGCGGAAGAGGATGTCGCGCTCGGTGCCCTTAATATCGCGGCTGTAGGTGGCCAGCACCTTCTCCACCTCAGCGTCGATCTCCTCCTCGAGCCGCAGATCCGCGACGATGAAGTCGAAGATCGCCTTGACCCGCGCGGCCCGCCCGGTGCCGACCCTGGCCCCGGCGGGCTCGCGGTACTCCAGCAGCCCCTTCTGGTCAAGCTCATCGTGCAGGCGCTCGGCGATACGCCGCACCTTATCTTCCGTCAACCGCATACTGCCCCTCCTCACAGCCAGCTCTGAGCGAAGTATACCACGCCCCCTGTTGCCAGCCGTACCCCGATCTCGTGATTAGGGTCACGTCTGGCGAGGGGTGGCCGAGGGCCGCCTTAGCAGAGGGCGTCGAGCTCGTGGCACAGCCAGGCGATGCGCTCGCTGTTCACGCGGTAGCAGACGGCGGCGCCGTCGGAGTAAGCCTCGAGCAGGCCGACCTCGCGCAGCTGGCGCAGATGCTGCGAGAGGGTCGACTGGGCGTGGGGGCCATCGTCGGGCAGGTGGAGCAGGATCTCATTGCCGATACAGTCGGGGTGGTCGAGCACATAGCGGAGGATTGTGATGCGTACGGGGTTGCCTAGAGCCTTGCAGATCTGAGCAAGTGTAAGATCGCCTCTTGCTGGTTCAGCCTCGGCTTTGGTCATAGTCCACCTCCTCGGCGAGGGGTTTCAAACTATGCTACGCTGTCCGCCCACCAGAGTCAAGCTCGTGAATGTTGACACAGGGTCGAGAGCAGGCTGGTGTGATGGTATAATTAGCACGATCGGTAACAAGACAAAACCCTGCGAGACTATGCTCACGCGAGAAGAGCTCGACAGCCTGCCCGACCACTACCACGTCGGTCACATGCGCATCGCGCCGAACATAACCCTGGCGCCCATGGCGGGCGTGACCGACAGCATCTTTCGGCGCATAATCCTGCGCATGGGCGGCTGCGGCCTGGTCAGCACCGAGATGACCAACGCCGCCAGCGTCAGCCCCAAGGCGCTCAGGCGCCACCACCTGCTCGACTTCTACCCCGAGGAGCGCCCCCTGACGATGCAGCTCTCGGGCAACGAGCCCGACCTGATCGCGGCGGCGGCGCGCACCGTCGAGCAGCTGGGGGCCGACATCCTCGACATCAACTGCGGCTGCCCCTCGCCCAAGATCACCGGCGGCGGCCACGGGGCCTCGCTGCTGCGCGACCTGCCGAAGATGGGCCGCGTGCTGCGGGCCGTCAGGGCCGCCGTGCAGATCCCCGTCACGCTCAAGTTCCGCGCCGGCTGGGACGAGCAGAGCCTCAACTTCCTCGACACCGCGAAGCTCGCCGAGGACGCCGGCGTCGCCGCCCTGGCCCTCCACCCGCGCACCCGCGAGCAGGCCTATAAGGGCAGCGCCGACTGGAGCCGCGTCTCTGCCGTCAAGCGGGCAGTCAGCATCCCCGTGATCGGCAGCGGCGACGTCAAAGACGCCCACGACGCCCTGGCGCGCCTGCGCGACAGCGGCGCCGACGGCGTGATGATCGGCCGCGGCGCGATGGAGAACCCCTGGATCTTCATGCAGATCGCCCAGATCCGGCGCGGCGAGCCGCCCTTCCAGCCTACGCCCGCCGACAAGCTCGACTTCCTGCTGCGCTACATGGCCATGTGCGAGGAGGAGATGCCGGGCCGCCCGGCGCTCAATAAGCTCAAGCAGCTGATCGGCCAGTTCGTCGTCGACCTGCCCGGCGCCTCGCACGTGCGCGTCGCCGTCCACACGTCGCTGTCGCTCGAGCAGGCCCGCGGCACCCTCGAGGCCTACTTCGAGCCGTTTATCGAGACCGCGACCGCGTGAGGTGCGCCACTCTATGATAGACCCGATCAGCCTGCGCTATATCGCGCTCGCCTTCGACATCGAGCGGCACGTCGAGGGCTTTGTCGACGCCTACTTCGGCCCGCCCGAGCTGAAGGGGCAGCCCGGCCCCCCGCGGCCCCCCGCCGAGATCGCCGCCGAGATCGCCGCCCTGCGGGCCGAGGTGGCCGCCAGCGACTACCCGGCGAGCCGCAAGGGCTACCTCGAGGTCCAGCTGCGCGCGATCGAGGCCACCGCCCGCCGGCTCGCCGGCGAGCCGATCACCTTCAGCGACGAGGTGCGGGCCTGCTTCGATATCGAGCCGCTCTTTACCCCCGAGGCCAGCTTCGAGGCCGCCAACGCCGAGCTCGAGGCCCTGCTACCCGGCGGCGGCCCGCTCGCCGAGCGCCTCGCGGCATGGCGCCGCCGCTACGAGGTGAGCCCAACCACCGCCCGCCAGATGATCGACCTGATCGCGGCCGAGGCCCGCCGCCGCACCGCCGCCCTGGTTGATCTGCCCGACCCCGACGAGGTCCGCTTCGAGCTGGTCGGCGATAAGCCCTGGTCCGGCTACAACTGGTACCTGGGCGGCGGGCGCAGCCTGGTCGAGGTCAACACCGACCTGCCGATCCGCGCCAACACCCTGCTCGACCTGGTCTGCCACGAGGCCTACCCGGGCCACCACACCGAGCACGCGCTCAAAGAGCGGCTCCTCTACCGGGGGCAGGGCTGGGGCGAGCAGGCCATCCAGCTGATCAACACCCCCGAGTGCGTGATCGCCGAGGGCATCGCCACCCTGGCCACCGAAATGATCTTCGGCGACGAGTGGGCCGCCTGGGCGGCCGAGCAGCTCTATCCGCTGGCCGGGATCACGGGCGAGCCCGAGCGCGAGCGGCGCATCGCCGCGGCCCAGCTGAGCCTGCGGGCCCTGAATGGCAACGCCGCCACCCTGCTCCACGAGCGCGGCGCCGACCCCGAGGAGGTCGTGCGCTATATTATGCGCTACGGCCTGCGCACCGAGCGCGAGGCCCGCCAGAGCCTGCGCTTCATCAGCACGCCCCTCTGGCGCAGCTACAGCTTCACCTACTTCGTCGGCCGCCGGATCCTTGGGGCGTGGATCGCCCGCGGGGATCGGCGCGAGCGCTTCCGCCGGCTCCTCACGGAGCAAGTCTTCCCATCCATGCTTGCCGGGGGTGAGACTGATGCTGTGAAGGCAGCATAGCCACTCGCCTCACACTGAACTATGCACGACGGCTATATCTTCACGCTGGGGATCTGTGGAAGCGCCAGTATGAGCGGGCCGGCGCAGGGCTGCCTCGACCTGATGCTCGCCACGCTCTCGCCGGTCAAGCGCGCCGCCTACCTGGGCGAGATCCGGGTGAGCGAGGGCGCGCCCTCGCTCGACGATCCGCTGCGCGGCCCCGTCGCCGGCGCCATCGCCGACGCCGA
>JAAXUL010000982.1 GCA_013336035.1 Chloroflexales bacterium | reverse complement strand
GACTGTATGCTGGCCCGCGTCCTGGCCTACTGTCTCGAGTATACCGCGGGCATCGCCTTTAGCCAGGGTATCGCCGCCGGCGACGAGCCCGCGATCTGGGCGCACGATGCCACCGGCAGGGTGACGGCCTGGATCGAGGTCGGGCTGCCCGACGCCGCGCGGCTCCACCGGGGCAGCAAGCTCGCCGACCGGGCCGCCGTCTACACCCACCGCGACGTAGCTCAGCTGCGCGCCCAGCTCGCCGGCAAGAAGATCCACCGTGCCGAGGATATCCCCATCTACGCGCTCGACCGGCGCTTCGTGGCCGAGCTCGCGGGCCTGGCAGAGCGGCGCACCGCCCTCGCCCTCTCGGTCACCGAGCGGCAGCTCTACGCCGAGATCGCCGGCCAGAGCCTCTCCGCCGCTATCGTCGAGCACCGCATCGGGTAGCAGTCCGCGCGACGGCGAATTGATATATATACTCGCTTGAGGGATGATATCTTTCTTCAGTCGGGGGGCAGGCAGAGCTACAATAGATGTTGCGCCTCTGCCAGGTATGCTAGCCAGTGAAAAGGAGGTCACTCAGATGTATCATCGGCAGATCTTCTTGCTGGTCGTGATCGTCAGCCTGGCCCTGGTATCACTCGTGCCTGCTGCGGCACCAGCACGGGCCACGGTGAGCGACGGGCCGGCCACGCTTGTCACCGATATCAACCTCACCCCGGGTGACGCACCCGAGGCCACAGCGCCGGCGTCGCCGAAAGACCTGGCGGCCTTCGGCGAGCGGCTCTTCTTCATGGCCGGCGACGGCACGGCTGGCTGCCCTCCTTACCTGCGCAGCAATGTCAACCCGGGCAGCTTCGGCTGCGAGCCATATATCAGCGACGGCACCGCCAGCCACACGGCCCGCCTGGCCGACACGATTCCCGGTCCGCACAGCCCGGTCTATAACCGGTCCTCAGCGACCCCCCCCCGCTACCTGAGCGTCGCGCCGCTCACGGTGGGCCAGCGGCTCTTCTTCGTCGCCCCCGCCCCTGGCGCCCTGTGGGTGACCGAGGGCGAGCCGATCAGCACCCAGAAGCTTTACTCGTTCGTCGACAGGGAGTGGTACTATTTGGCGGAGAAGATCTACGCCGCCGGCGACCTGGTCTACGCGCTGGACACCGCCCCCGGCCTGGTGGTGAGCGACGGCACGCCGGCGGGCACCCGCCCGATTGGCGACTTCACTGTGCTGAGCTGGTACAATGGCGTGGCCAGCCTGGGCGGCCGCCTGTACTTCATCGCCGACGACGCCGTGCACGGGGCCGAGCTGTGGGTGAGCGACGGCACTGCCGTCGGGACGAAGATCCTGGCCGACATTAACCCGGGCAAGCCTGACGCATTCACTTACAGCTCCGCGCTCTGGCAGGTCGGCGACCAGCTGGTCTTCCTCGCCGACGATGGCACGAACGGCGCGGAGCTCTGGGGCACGGACGGCACCCCCGGCGGCACGCAGCCACTGATGGAGATTGCGCCTGGCGCGGCTGGCGTGACGGTCGAGGCAGCGAAGGTAGTTGGCCGCCAGCTGTACTTCATCACCGGCGAGCCCGGGGAGCCGCACCAGCTCTGGGTGAGCGCGGGAAGGAGAGGCACTACTGCCCCGCTGATGACCTTCGCGCAGTACGCCAGCTACCCGTCCACCCTCTCTGAGGCCGAGGGGCGGCTCTTCTTCGCCACCGACACGCTCACCGGCACGGGCGCGACCCGCGCCCACCTGCTCCAGCTCTGGCTGAGCCGCGACTGGCTCGAGGCGCCCGCGGCCGTCGCCACGATCACGTTCCCGTCCCAGATCATCGACGATTCAGTCAGCGCGGAGCTGCTGGGCTTGATCGGCGACCGGCTGATGCTCCGCGTCGACCACGGGACCGGCAATGTGAATAGCGAGCAGAGCTGGCTGTGGTCGGTCGACCAGACGAGCGGCGCGTCTGCCCAGCTGGCCGATCTGCCGACGACCTTGCAAGGGGGCGGCCTGCGCGGGGCGACGGTCGCCGACGGGCGGCTCTACGTCGCCGGGTACGACGCGACGGGCGGCGTGGAGCCCTGGGTGAGCGACGGCACCCCGGCCGGGACGCTCCGCCTCCAGGATATTAACCCCGGGCCGGCCAGCAGCCTGCCCAGCCAGTTCACCCGGGTCGGCGACCAGCTATTCTTCAGCGCCGATGATGGGCAACATGGCGAGGAGCTGTGGGCGCTGCGCGGACTCGCGACCTTCCCGTCCACCTCTGTGCGCGACCGATTCAACCGGAGCGATGGCCCCCTGGGCGGGGCGTGGCGCGGCACGGGCCGTGACGGCTACCAGCTCACCGACCAGATGCTCGATGTCGAGGGCGGTGGTCCGATCTTTTGGCCGACCTTCTTTGGGCCTAACCAGGAGGTCTTCGTCACCTTCGCGCACGTGAGCGGCGGGCCGCATATCCTGCTGCTCAAAACACAGGGCGCCATCGACGCGCCGGTGAGCGATCGGCAGTCGATCATCGTCGAGTACGCCCCAGGCAGCGGCTTCAGCTGGGACCTGCGGCTCGCCGTCTGCGAGCCAGGCGTGGGCTGCGGAACGCTAGAAGTGTGGCGCAACTTTGTGCTGCGCGACGGTGACCAGCTGGGCGCGCGCGCCGGTGATGATGGGACGGTGATCGTCTACCGCAATGGGTTAGAGGTGCTGCGCGGCAACGTCGGCCCCGACTTTGCGAGCAAGGGCGGCCGCATCGGCCTCTTTACGCAGGCCGACCGGAACGCTCTGTTCGACAATTTCGGCGGCGGCGATCTGGGAAGTGAGGGCAACCTTCACGACAGCGTCTACAGCGACACCGTCTACCTGCCCCTGATCCTGCGCTGAGGCCAGGGCGCGTTGCGCCGAGACCAGGCGGCGTGTACCTACCAGAAGCGCGCCATCTTCACCGCGCTCCAGGGCCAGGCGCCCTACAGTACCAGCGGCGACCAGCTGCGCATCAGCTACGACGCGGGCCGCCAGGCGCTCACCTACCGCGCGGCCGCCACCTAGCCCGCGTCGCCACGGTGACGCCGACGCCTTAACCTATAGCATCCGGGCGGGCGAAAAAGCCGCCCGGCAGAATGTAAGGAGCAAGGATGCGTTCGCCAGCCACAGCAGCGCCACTAACGCCCGTCGCCATCCTCGCCGAGGTCGGCGGCGCGATCCTGGGCGGGGCCCTCCTAGCGGTGATCGTCGGGTACGGCCTGGGCTGGCTCCTGCTAGACTTGAAGCTGGGCATGGGCCTGCTGTCGCTGATGGTCTTCGCGGCCGTCATCGGCTTCGGGGCCGGCGCCGGGGCCGGCGCGGCCCTGGCCGGGCGGCTGCTCGGCCAGCGCGGGAGCCTCTGGCTGGCGG
>JAAXUL010000981.1 GCA_013336035.1 Chloroflexales bacterium | reverse complement strand
GATATTCTCGCGCACCACGATCGCGTCGTCGATCACCAGGCCGACGCAGAGCGAGAGCGCGAGCAGGGTGATCAGATTGATCGTCAGCCCGAAGACCGGCATAAAGATAAAGGTGCCGATCAGGATCACTGGCAGGCCGATCATGGTGATGATCGTGCTCCGCAGGTTGCGAAAGAACAGCCAGACCACCAGGAAGGCGGCCACCGCGGCGAAGATCAGCTCCTCGATCGAGGAGGTGATCGACGAGCGCACCGACTCGGAGTCGTCGCGGGGGATGGTGTAGGTCAGATCGGGGCGGGCGGCGAAGATCTCCTTGAGGGCGGCGCTCACATTGTCGGCGACGGCCACCGTGTTGGTGCCCGACTGCTTGCGCACACCGAGGATGATCGCGTCGCTGCCGTTGAGCCGCGAGTAGCTCACCGTCTGGGCTACGCCGTCCTCGACGCGGGCTACATCGCCGACCCGGTACGCCGTGCCGGTGATCTGGATCTTCGCGATGTCGTCGGGGGTCTGGAGCAGCGATGGCGCGCGCAGGCTGATATCCTGGTCGCCCTGGGTGATCGAGCCGAGGCCGAGGTTGGCGTTGGCCAGGCGCAACGAGTTGCTAATCTGGGCCGGCAGAATACCGTAGGCCTGAAGCTTCTGCAGGTCCATCAGCACGTTGATCTGGCGCGTCGCGCCGCCGCTGACATCGACCGAGCCCACGCCATCGACACGCTGGAGCAGCGGGATGATCTCCTCGTCGAGGATCTGGCGCAGCACAAGCGGCGACTGGCCCTGTGTCCCGGCCACCGCCAGCGACATGATCGGCGTCGCGTTGATGTCGAAGCGCTGAATGATCGGCGTGCGGATATCGCGCGGGAGGTTCGGCACGACGGCGTTGACCTTCTCGCGCACGTCCTGGTCGATCTTGCTGATATCTGTGCCGGACTTAAACTCGAGGATGATTACCGCGATCCCCTCGCTAGCGTTCGAGGTGATGTGGTCGAGCCCGGCCAGGGTGTTGATGGCGCTCTCGATCGGCTCGACCACCTGGTCGGCCACGCTCTCGGGTCCGGCGCCCGGGTAGGGGACGCTCACCGATACGACGGGGATGTCGATGTCCGGCAACATGTTGACGGGCAGCGTATTGAAGCTCAGCAGGCCAAAGGTGATAATCGCCAACATCACCATCGTGATGAAGACTGGCTGGCGGATGGAGACGTCTGAGATGGCCAGACCATTCAGCTTCTCTTTGGGGCGCCGGGGCGTTGACATCGCGTCCTCCTCAGGCGCGTGCAAACGTTATGCACTAGATATGTCTTTACTCTACCGTAAAGTCTTTGAACTCGCAAGTGTGGATTATAGCATACCTTGGGCACCGTAGTATTTGGATGCTATAAATTGTCTGGGAGATGGACTGCGATCTGCTACAGTGAGGCAGAGACCCGGCACAATCCGGCGGTGACCACAAAGGAGTGGGCTATGGCTACGGCGACCATTGTGGTGATGGAGGGCGACCAGACTGGGCAGGAGCTGATCGAGGAGGCTCTGCGCGTCCTGGACCCGGCGGTGACCCAGGTGGATGTCGCGTTCCAGCGCTTCGATCTAAGCTTGGAGCGGCGGCGGGCCACGCAGAACGGGGTTGTCCACGAGGCGGCGCTGGCGCTCAAGCAGACTGGCCTGGGCCTGAAGGCGGCAACGATCACGCCCGAGGGCCAGGGCGACGTCGGCAGCCCCAACGCGATCATCCGCGACGAGGTAGATGGGAGCGTCATCCTGCGCACGGGGCGGCGCATCCCCGGCATCAGGCCTGTAGGCGGCGTCTTTGCGCCGATCACGGTGGTGCGCATGGCCGTCGATGACGCCTACGGCGCCCACGAGTGGCGCGAGATCCGCGACGGCGACGAGTACGCCTTCCGCACCGAGCGGATCAGCCGCCACATCTGCTCGCAGGTGGCCGAGATCGCCTTCCAGCAGGCGCGCCGGGCGCGCGGCAAGGTCTTCGGCGGGCCGAAGTACACCGTCAGCCCCGTGTACGAGGGCATGCTCAAAGAGGAGATGGACGCCGCCGCGGCCCGCTACCCTGATGTGCGCTACTCGCCGCACCTGATCGACGCAACCTACGCCCTGCTGCTGACCGCAGGCGAGGAGCCCCTGGTCATCCCCGCGCTGAACCGGGACGGCGACTGCCTCTCGGACCTGGTCATGCAGATGTTCGGCTCGATCGCTGGCGCCGAGTCGCTGCTGCTCTCGCTCGGCCCAAACCTCGAGCTGAAGGCAGTCATGGCCGAGGCGCCCCACGGCACGGCGCCGGGTCTCTTCGGCAAGAACGTCGCCAACCCGCTGGCGATGATCCTGGCCGGCGGCGCCGTGCTGAGCCACATCAGCACCCCCGAGGCGGCCCTCGCCGCGCGGGCCATCGTCGAGTCGTGCATGGAGGCGATCTATGACGGCGTCCGCACCGCCGACCTGGGCGGCCATGCCTCCACCACCGACTTCACCGACGCGGTGATTAAGCGCGTGAAGACCAAGCTGGCCGTCTGGCCGACCCTGCGCTGAGACCCGTGACCCGCCTCACATGTGGCGCTTCTGCTCCTCTGCGCCTTTGCGTTAAGCCAGTGCGGCGCGGCAGCCCAGGCTCACGTGGGGTCGAGGGCCGCCGCGAGATCGGCGATCAGATCCTCGGGGGCCTCGATCCCGACCGACAGGCGCACCAGGCCATCGGCGATGCCCCGCTCGGCCCGCTGGGCGGGGCTCAGCTCGCGGTGCGAGGCCATAGCCGGCACGGCCACTAGGCTGTAGATATCGCCCAGGGTTGTAGCCGACAGAAAGAGTCTGAGTCGATCGACAAAAGGCGGGACGGCGGCCCCCCCGCCCCGCAGCTCGAGGCTGACCAGGCCGCCGAAGCGGCCCCCGAAGGCCTCGGCCGCGAGAGCGTGGGCCGGGTGCTCAGGCAGCCCGGGGTAGTAGACACGGGCCACAGCCGGGTGCCCGGCCAGGAAGCGGGCCACCTGGGCCGCGCTGGCGCACTGACGCTCGACCCGCAGGGCCAGGGTCTTCAGCCCCCGGTGGATCTGCTGAGCCTCGAACGGGCCAAGCGAGGCGCCGAGCAGCCGGGCCTGGCGCACCAGGGTATCGTGCAGCAGGCCCGTGCGGGCGGCCACCACGCCCCCCGCCACATCGCCGTGGCCGCCGAGATACTTGGTCGCGCTGTGGACGACCAGATCGGCGCCGATAGTCAGAGGCCGCTGGAGCACCGGGGTGGCGATCGTGCTGTCCACCACCAGCCGGGCCCCGGCGGCGCGGCAGAGGGCGGACAGGCCCACCACATCGACAACGCGCAGCAGCGG
>JAAXUL010000980.1 GCA_013336035.1 Chloroflexales bacterium | reverse complement strand
TCGGGGAACTCCTGGTCCCAGTGGAAGAAGCGCTGGGCGGCCCTGAGCTGGCGCACCTGCTCGAGCGGGCGCTCGAAGGCCGGCGTGGCGAAAGCGCCGGCGTCGCGCCTGGTGGCGTACTCAGCCAGGGACTTCCACATACTCTTGTCGGGGGCCACACCGAAGCCGGCGGCGGCGGCGAGGTCGGCCAGGGCGGCGAAGCGCTCGGTCAGACCGGCGTGTACCGTCTCGTAGGCGCGCTCCTGCGCCTTCACCTCGTCCACCGTGCGGGTGGCGCAGCCCTCGATCAGCCACATGCTGCCCACCGCGCTCGACATCGCCCCCGCGAAGGCCGCGTCATCGAGCAGCGAGAGCTGGGTGTGGCCCTCATCCCCCCAGCCCCCTTCTCCCAGCGAGGGAGAAGGCGGAGCGGGCAGCAGCCCATTCTGATATGGTATGCCCAAGGCGGGAGAGGGGCGAGTCTTTTTGCTACGCTTTGGCTTCTTCGCAGGGGCGGCCGCCCCGCCCAGCTCGCTGGCTCTCGCACCCACGAGGGCGTTGCCGCAGCGCAGGTGGTGGTCGAGGAAGGAGAGCGGGCGGCCCTTAGCGGCGGTGGCGAGCCAGAGCGAGAGCTTGGCCAGGTCCACCGCGAGCGGGTTGAGGTCCACGCCATAGATGCAGCTCTGGGCCACGCGGCGTTTCCAGTAGGCCAGGTCCGGCTCGTCGCCGGCCTCGGCGGGCGGGCTGACGGCGAGCTCCACCAGATAGCGGGCGATGTACTCCATCGCGGCCACCGGGAAGTGCCCGCTGCCCATCGCCGGGTCGAGGCAGCTCACTCCCAGCACCGCCGCGATCTTCGCCTCGTCGGTCTGCTTGCCGGCCACGGCGGCGTCGAGCACGGGGCGCAGGGTCGTCTCTACGATGTACTGGACCACGAAGTCGGGGGTGTAGTAGGAGCCGGTGCGGTGGCGCTCGCCCTTGTCAGTGACAAGGATGAGGGATGAAGGATGAGGGATGAAGGCGGAAGGCGGGGTAGCAGGCGCAGACGCTTCATCCTTCATCCTTCCGCCTTCATCCTTCTCCAGGTGGTACTCCAGCAGGCCCTCGTAGATCGTGCCCAGGTGGCGCTCGGCCAGGTCGCGGTAGTCGATAAACTCCTTCGCGCCGCTCTTCGGGCTCACCACGCGGGCGAGCTTGTCGAGGGCGAGCTGGAGCTGGGCGTCGCCGACGGCGTGGCGCTCCAGAAATGTGTGGCGGGCAGGGTCGAAGAGGCCGCCGTTGAAGGTGGCGACCTTGAGCGGCGGGCTGCCCGCGTTGACGATGGCGAAGAGGTCGCGCAGCCTGGCCCAGGTCTGCCCGGTGTCGGTGAGCAGGGTCACCCCGCCATCCAGGCGTCGCGCCACATCGCGCACGAGGGCGTAGAGGCTGTACTCATCGCGGTAGGCCGGGCTCTCGCGCAGCGGCAGCAGCTCGCGGGCCTCGGCGTAGAGCACGAACAGCAGCCGGTAGAGCACGATCAGGCTGCTCGCGTAGATCTCGCGCAGGGTCGCGGGGGTGGCCTCGAGCTGGTTGCGCGGGTAGTCGAGGAGGCCCTGGGCGAGGTGGCGCAGGGCCTCGAAGGCCTGGGCCTTGAGGCTCTCGGACACCCCACGGGCGTAGTCCACGCTCTCGCGGAGCATCCCGTCGAGGGACAGGGCTTCGCCGGCGGGCGGCTCGAACGCGGCGCGGCGGAAGAAGGCGTAGAAGTAGAGGAAGGGCTCGGCCTCGCCGGCCTCGGCCAGATCCTTGAGGTCCACCTCATAGTAGCGGTCCTGCCGCTCGACACTGTCGTAGTGGTAGAGACGCCAGCGGCGGCCGTTGGTAAGGATGCCCCAGGGCGTGCCGGCGTGGCGCATGTAGAAGGCGATCTGGTCGGCGGGGACGCGCGAGAGGTCCTCGTCGTCGCCGGGGGCGGAGACGTCGAGCTTGCGCCCCCAGTACTTCGCATCGCCGACCGCAAACGCGCCCCTCAGGTCGGTATCGGTGAGCGCCCTGCCCTTGTTGGCGTTGAGCGCGGCGGTGTCGCGGTAGAAGAGGTAGTCGGGCTGCTTGGTGCCCTTGGGGGTGCGCAGGGCGGCCTGGACCTCGAAGCTGTGGTCGAGGGCCTCGAGCACGGGGCGGACGAGGTCGCGCTCGGTCTGGACCTCGTCGGTCGACGGCGTGAAGGCGGCGAGGATCGCCTGGACGCGGGCGAGCACCGGGGCGGCCTCGTCCACCAGGGCGAGCCAGGCCTCGCGGCGGGGCAGGGTCTCGTCGAGGTAGCGGTCGGCGAAGAGCTGGCGGTTATGGTGGCGCTGGGCGAGGGCGAGGGCGAGCTGCGAGGCTGTCATCGGCGACCCTGAGGCTGCGGCGGTTGCTGATCAGCGCAGTATATAGATCGATAGGCGAAGTGCAACAATTTCTCCTGCACCGGCGTGGCGCCCGGCGCCGCTGCCTGGACGCTCTGCGACGAAGAGAGCCACGTGCATTATAGGGGCCTATCGTCACTCCTCGTGCAGCGCCGTCAGGGCTCGGCGCTGGGCCCGGACCTTGTGCTGGCCGCCCTGAGCAGCTACCATGGCCCGGTGAGCGAATATGAGCACAGGGAGCGCGCATCCCCATGAGTGAGCAGCCGAACCTGAATCCCTGGACAACCCTGACCCGCGAGACCCTGCTGAGCAGCCCGCCCTTCCTGACCGTGGAGCGCCATCAGGTCGCCCTGCCCGACGGGCGGGTGATCGACAACTGGCAGTGGGTGATCACGCCTGACTATATCAATGTCGTCGCCGTGACCGTCGCGGGCGCGTTTGTGCTCTTCCGCCAGACCAAGTACGCCGTCGCGGGGGTCAGCCTGGCCCCGGTGGGCGGCTACCTGGAGCCCGGCGAGGAGCCGCTGGCGGCGGCCCGGCGCGAGCTGCGCGAGGAGGCCGGCTACGAGTCGGCACACTGGGAGCCCCTTGGGCACTTCGCCGTCGACGGCAACCGTGGCGCGGGCCACGCCCACCTCTTCCTGGCCCGAGACTGCACGGCGGTCGAGCGGAGCCCGAGCGACGACCTGGAGGCCCAGGAGTTGCTGCTGCTCTCGCGGGCTGAGGTCGCGCAAGCCCTCACCGCCGGCGAGTTCAAGGTGCTGGCCTGGGCGGCCAACATCGCCCTCGCCCTGCTGCGGGTGTGATGGCGGAGCGGCCCTGGCGCCGCGGCGACGCCCGGAGGTGCCGGCCGCATCGGCGCTTAGGGTAGCCGCCAGCGTGCGCTGGCACGCCGGCTCGAGCCGGGGGCCTGGGGCGAACCGGGAGGGTGTAAGGGCTACGTAAAGTCGGCGCTTCAGGCCCTCACCCCCCTGCCCCCTCTCCCTGAGCGGGAGAG
>JAAXUL010000979.1 GCA_013336035.1 Chloroflexales bacterium | reverse complement strand
AGCTAGCGCGAACAAGGCACCCCGCCAACTCAGCATGTGCTCCAGCCACGCACTCAGGGGAATGAAGATGAAGCTGGCGAAAGCCCCGAAGAAGGTCAGCACGGTGAGCGCACGGCCGCGCAGCCGGCGGAACCAGACGGCGATAATCGCGAAGGCCGGCTCGTAGAGTACCGCCGCCGAGACCAGGCCGACGCCGGCCATGATCAGGTAGAAGGCCGCGAGGCTCGTCACCCGCGACCAGGCAACGACGAGCGCCACAGCGAGGATCGAGCCGACGGTCATCAGCGCGCGCGGGCCACGCCGATCGACCCAGCGTCCCACCGGCACGGCGGCCAGCCCAGAGCAGAGCAGGGCCAGCGAGTAGGCCCCGGTCAGCTCCACCGTCGACCAGCCGAGCTCGGCCTGCATCGGTGCGACGAAGACGCTGAAGGCGTAGTAGAGGATGCCCCACGAGACGACCTGGGCGATCGAGACGGCGACCAGCATTGGCCAGCCGTAGTAGATCGGGCGGCCTCGTCGCCCCGCTGGTCGCTCAGGTTCCAACGGTCGCGCTCCGTCGCTCAAGCAGGATGGTGTCACGCCAGCGCCCTTCAAGGGGGCCGTAGGTCATCAGGGCGATACGCTCGCGCACGCCCACCTCGCGGAAGCCGCAGCGGGCGTGGAGCCTGCGGCTGGCACCGTTTTCGGGGAAGATGCTCGACTGGAGCATCCAGATGCCTGCCGCCTCGGTCACACGAATAAGCTCCGTCATCAGCAGGGCACCTACCCCCGTGCCGCGCGCCGCGGCGGTGATGTACACGCTGTGCTCGGCGACCCCGGCGTAGCAGGCGCGCGCCGACGTCGGGCTGACCGCTGCCCAGCCAATGACTTGATCGCCGGCACGGGCGACCAGGCTGCAGACATTGATCTTCCCGGCGCTCCAGGTCGCCCAGGAGTTCGGCGGCGCGGTGGCGAACGTCGCGTGGCCGGTGGCGATCCCCTCGCGGTAGATCGCCTCGACCGCCGGCCAGTCGGCCTCCGTCATCTGCTCGACGCACATGGGGCTTCGTCTTCCTCCGGGCATGGCCCGCAGCAGTCGGAAACATCCGCGTTATTGACCGCCGTCGCACGAAGGGGGCTCTGTGCCGCGCGCAGGAGCGCGCGCAGCCAGCGCGCAGCGGCCGGGGCGAGTGTGCAGCAGAGCTCGTAGGTTCCGTCCGGGTTCTGGATGATCATGTGCGTGTACAACGGTGCGTGCCTGTGTAGCCTACAGGCACGCACCGTGTGTGTTCACTGACAGCCGCAGCTCGAGCCCGACGCCGACGTGAGCGCTACGAGCTCGCCAGCCTCCCCCGTCGCTTCCGCTGCGACCCCGCAGCAGTCGGCCTTGGCCTCGGGCTCGCAACAGGTCGCCTGCACAGCCGGGGCGCAGCAGGACGAGGCAGCGGCGGCGGGGGTGAGGCTGATCAGGCTGGGTGCTACGGGGGTGAGGCTGATCAGGTTGCCTGCTGGAACAACGGTCTCGACGGGGCCGCAGCAGGAGGAGGCGACGCCCTCGCCCGCGGCCACCGGGCCAGAGCACACGCCCGTTTCCGGCAGCTCCAGCTCGACGCGTCGCGCGGCCTCCCAGTCGCCGGCGAGGGCGGCCGTCACCGAGCGGGCCTGCTCGTAGCCGGTGAGCAGCAGGAAGGTTGGGGCACGGCCGTAGCTCTTCATGCCGATGATGAAGAAGTCTGGCTCGGGGTGGCTGAGCTCGTCGACGCCGTGGGGGCGCACCGTGCCGCAGCTGTGGATGTTGGGATCGATGAGCGGGGCGAGGGCTGCGGGCGCCTCCACCGCCGGGTCGAGGCCGAGGCGCAGCTCAGCGAGCGGGGCGAGGTCGGGGCGCAGGCCGGTGGTGACAACGATCTCGTCCACGGGGCCGAGCGAGCGCGCGCCGGCGTGGACAACCAGGCCCTCAGGCGTGCGCTCCACGCGGTCGGTGCGCCAGCCGGTGACGAGCTGAACAACACCGTGCTCGACCAAGCCGCGGATGCGCTGGCCGAGCTCGCCGCGGGCCGGCAGGGCATCATTGGCGCCACCGCCATACGCCTGGCCCATGCGCTCGCTGCCGCGCCGCACCACCCAGGTGATCGCGGTGCCCGGCACATCGTCGGCCAGGGCGGCCAGGTCGAGCAGGGCGTTGAAGGCTGAGTGGCCGGCGCCCGCCACCAGCACGTGCTTGCCGGCGTAGCGCTCGCGATGCGCGCCCAGGGCGTCGGGGATGCCGTAGAAGGTGTTGACTGCGGCGGCGCGCTCGCCAATGGCGGGCAAGCCGCCGGCACCCAGAGGGTTGGGTGTGCGATAGGTGCCCGAAGCATCAAGTACCGCCCCGGCGCGGATAAGCTCCTCGGCGCCATCGGCGCACTCGATGTGGAGCAGGAACGGTGCATCCTCGCGCCCCGCGTTGCTCAGCTTGTCGACGCCCTCGCGGGTGATCGCCACGACCTTCCGGCCGAGCCGGAGGTGCGGAGCGATGGCGGGGTGGGCTGCAAGGGGTGTGAGGTAGCGCTCGACGAGGGCGCGACCGGTCGGGTAGCTCTCCGGGTCAGGCGCCTGCCACCCTGTCGGCTCCAGCAGGCGCAGGGCGGCCTTGTCCAGGCTGTAGCGCCAGGGCGAGAAGAGCTGCACGTGGCCCCAGGACCGCACGCTATGACCAGCCTCAGGCCCCGCCTCCAGCACAAGGAACGGCAGGCCGCGCTTGGCCAGGTGGGCGGCAGCCGCCAGGCCCACCGGCCCGGCGCCGATAATCGCGACGGGCGTCGCGGGCGTGATGCGCGTCATCTCAGTCTCCTTCAGGGGCGTGCCCACCATTGGTCTCGTGGTGGGTTCCACAGGTGACGGTGCGATGGAGCGTCAGTCGTCAAGGTGGAGTGCCAGCACGACGGCGCTGTCCGGGCACGCCCCGGTGAACTCGGCCGAGGCCTGCACCGCCGGCTCGACCTCAGCACGGGTAATGGGCACAAAGCCGAAGTTGGGGAAGTAGCCCTGGGCGGTGGTGGTGAGCAGGCAGACCCGGCGCACGCCCCGGCTGTGGGCAAGCTCCAGGGCCGCCGTAGTGAGCTGGCGACCGAGGCCCTGGCCCCGCAGCGCCTCGGCGACCGCGAGCGAGCGCAGCAGCGCCGCCTCGCCGTACAGCTCGAGCGCCGCGCTTCCCACGACGGTGTCACCATCGCGGGCGACCAGGGCTGCGGCGAAGTGTTCGGCCAGGCCGTCGTGCGGCAAACCGTTCGCGCTGAGCAGGGCCAGCACGGCGGGGAGGTCGGCCGGGACGGCTGGCTCGATAGCGCTTCGTGTCGGCTGAGCTGGCGGGATCGTCGTCATAAGTGTGCTCCTCTTGGAGGCG
>JAAXUL010000255.1 GCA_013336035.1 Chloroflexales bacterium | reverse complement strand
TACTAGCGCGATGGCGTCACCAGACCACGCCCTTCCCTCTGTTGCGACAGCCCGGCGCCCGACCACTATCGGCACGCTGCCACGCCTTACCCTGGCCGCTGGCGAGTGGGCCGTACTTCGCTGGCTGCTGCCCCTGGCCCTACTTCACGGGCTGCTGTACCTGGCGATCCTGCCCCCCTGGCAGCACTATGATGAGCCTGCACACTTCATCTATGCAACTGAGATTGCGGTTGGCGAGGCCAGCGCCCCGGGGCCGATCTCGGCCGAGCGTAGCATCGAGATTGCCGACTCGATGTATCGCTTCCGCTTTTTTGGTCCCGGTTTAAGGCCCGATCTGCTGAGTCCTGGTGCGATGTCTCTCGGCGAGAATCAGCGCGTCCATCCGCCGCTGTATCATATGATCGCCGCCGTGCCCCTACGCTGGCTGAGCGCTCTTGCGGTTGAGCAACAGCTTTACATTGTGCGCGTGCTCAGCTTGATCTTTTATGTGCTTACTATTGTTACTGCCTGGCGCATCGCTGTGGCACTTGTACCGGACGAGCCGCTGATGCAGGCGCTGATCCCGCTGCTTGTCATGCTCACCCCGGCGTTTGTCGATCTGATGACGGCGGTCAATAGCGATGTGCTGCTCAACTTCAGCGTCACGGTCGCCCTGCTCGGCGCAGTGCTCCTCGTGCGCGACGGCCTCGGGCCCCTGTCTCTCGCCCTGGTGATCCTTGGCATGGCCGTCGCGGCGCTGACTAAGCGCACAGCGATGGGTGCGGCTATCCCACTAGCCGTCGCTATGCTCTGGTCGGTGCACCGCACGCGTCTGCGCTGGTGGGGTGTGCCGCTGATCGCGATTGCCGCGGTTGTGGTGCTCGGCTTCGCAATCTTCGAGCCCGTGGTCATTGATGGACCTTCCGGTAGCCACACTATCCTGGCCGCGCGCCCGTGGTTCGCCGCCATCGCCAATGGCTACCTGCGGCTCAACTTTGATGCGCTGGCCCGCTCGATCAGTGACCCAGACCTGATCGGCGGGCGCTACCAAGCCTTGTTACAGGTCGGCTTTGAAAGCTTCTGGGCCCATTTCGCCTGGGGCCAGATTAAACTCCACCAGGCCTGGATCTTGGTCATGACCGCGCTCTCCGCTGTGGCGACGGTCGGGCTGATCCTTGGCGGGCTGCGCTCGCGCGACGAGCTGCCGCTCTGGCAGCAGCGCTGTATCTGGCTCTTCATGATCGCCGTGGTTGTCGCCTGGGTTAGCCTGTTCATTCGCATCCACCCGTTGCCTCCCCCCGATGTGGTGATCTATATCCCACGCGGCCGCTATATATTCTGGGCGATCGTGCCCACGATCTGGCTGCTCGCTCTGGGCCTGGCAAGGATCACTCCTTTGGCCTATCGTCGGGCCACGCTCTACGCCCTTGTCGGCTTCTTCGCCTGCCTCGACATCGCCGCCTGGCTCTGGACAATTACGGGTTACTATTACCGATGAGTGCCCCCTGGTCGCGCCATCTGTGCCTTACCCTGGCTCTGGCGGGGGCAGCTGTGGTTTTGCTTGCCGCCCTGGTGACGATCAGCGTGCCGGGGGCGGGCGTGCCGCCACGGGCCGGGGCCGAGGCCGCCCTTGTCGGCGATACGGGCCTGGAGTGGGACTTCGTCACCGAGCAGCCGGGCCTGAGCGGCCTGCGGCTCTGGCTGGCCCAGCCCGCCCCCAAGGGCGCCGAGCTGCTGGTCCGTGCCGGTGAGGCCGCGCTACCGGGGATCGCCCTGGTCGAAGCGGTAGTCCCACTGTCGGCCGCGGGGGCTGATGGCGCGGTTGATCTTCGTTTCGCACCCCTGCGCGCGGGCGCATCACCGTATGTGCTGACCACCACGCTCCAGGTGCGGATCGAGGCCCGCGGGCTCGCCCCCGGTGCGGGCATTGCGCTACAGAGTGGCTCTGACCCGCAGGGTCAGGGTCAGGCCCCGGCCTTCACCCCACTCTACCAGGTCCGCCCCTTTGACAGCCTGTGGCCGATCTCGCGCATGGCCGACGGGCGCCCTGGCATCTTCGGGTGGCCGCCCTTGTACGCGCTGCTTGCCTATGGCTTCTGCGCCTTTCTACTCTGTGCGCTCCGGGCCATTAGCCGTCCTGCTGATGCATAGCCGACGCCCCTAGTGATTGACGCCCCGGGCCCCATCTGCTACAATCGCCCGGCGTTTCGGGCCTCGGAGAATTTGCGATCTATGGACCAAGAGATCGACCTGCGCCCATATATTCAGGCGCTAGCGCGCCAGTGGTGGCTGATAGTGGGCCTTGTAATGGCTCTCTGCGTGCTCGTTGTAGTATCGACGAGCCTCTCGCCGCGCCAGGCTCAGGCCCGCGGCGATCTCCTCGTCATCCCCCAGAGCTCGCAGCTGACCCTCGACCCTCGCTTTACCGAGCGTGACGCCACCATGGTCACCAACTCGGCGAATCAGCGCCAGGCGCTGATCGACCTCGCTTCAAGCTCGGCCCTTGAGGCCCGTGTCGCCCAGGCGCTGGGGCTAAGCTCGTACCGATCCGGCGAACTGCTAGCGAAGATCGAGGTGACGGCCTCGAGCGACCTCATTCAGATCCTCGCCTCGGCCCCCACTGAGGCCGAGGCGACGCAGTTGGCCGAGGCGTGGACCCAGAGCTACGAGGCCCTGGTCAACGAGCTTTTTAGCGGCTCCAACCCCGCGGCTCAGCAGATCGACGAGCAGATCACGAGCGCCCAGCAGCGCTTCGACGTGACCCAGACCGAGCTAGACAGCTTCTACGCGAGCGGCGCGCTCGTGCAGGCGCAGCAGCAGGCGCAGCGCCTTGGTGGCCTGCTCGGGGGCGGCGTCGAGGCCCAGGTGCGCCTGTACAGCGAGTACCTCACCCGCACCCAGGAGCTGAACCTGATCCTCGAGGACGCCCGCGCCCTCCAGGCCCAGGCAAAGGCCGGTGCGCCCTCGGACCTGGCCGCCAGCCTCTCGTCCCTGGCCGTGCGCGCCCGCCTCGCCGGCGCCGAGCAGCTGCCCGTGCAGCTCAGCTTCGACAGCGCCGAGAGCTTTGCCCAGGGTCAGGGCGCCGCCGACCTCGCTAGCTTCGTCACCGTGCTCGAGGGCGAGCGCGACCGTATGGTCGGACAGGCCGACGTCCTCGCAAAGGCGCTCGCGGCGGGCGACGGCAGCTCGGTCGGCCTGCCCGACGACCTGCGCGCGCGCTACGAGGAGGAGCTTTCGCGGGCCAGGGGCGCCCTCGCCCGCGCCGAGGGCCAGGAGGCCCTACTCCTCCAGCGCCGCACTGTGGCCCTCTCGTCACTCCAGGTGCTACAGACCAAGCGCGACGAGGGCCAGATCGCCCAGGCCGCGCCCGCGGTCAGCGTGCGCTTCGTCGGGGTCGCGACCGTCCCGCCCCGCTCGCTCGTCGCGAGCCTGGTGCTAAACCTGGGCGTGGCCGTCGTGGCCGGACTATTCCTCTCCATCGCCTGGATCATCGGGCGCGAGGTGGTGCGCCGCGCCGGGCCGGCCGCGTCAAAGGGTAGGCCGACGCCCACCACCGGCGAGCGCCAGGCTGACCACCCTATTTCCTCTGACTAGCCCCGACGGTGAAGATATCTATGGACCGCCCGCTGCTCTCGGTGATCATGCCCTGCTACAACGAGGCCGCCACCCTGCCCCGGATCCTCGAGCAGATCTACGCGGTGGACATCGACAAAGAGATCATCGCCGTCGACGACCACTCGACCGACAATACGCTCCAGGTGCTCCGGGAGCAGGCCCGGGGCAACCCGCGCCTCAAGGTGATCTGCCACCCAGCCAACCGAGGCAAGGGCGCCGCCGTCCGCAGCGGCCTGGCCCACGCCCGTGGCCAGGTGACGATCATCCAGGACGCCGACCTCGAGTATGACCCCAACGACTACTACGCCCTGGTCAAGCCGATCATCGACGGGCGGGTCAACGTCGTCTACGGCAGCCGCTTCATCGGCAGCCACACGGGCATGTACTTCTGGAACGCCCTGGGCAACAAAGGCCTGACCTTTCTGACCAACTTCCTCTTCAACTGCTGGATCTCGGATATGGAGACCTGCTATAAGGTGATGCGCACCGAGATCATCCGCGGCCTCAACCTCGAGAGCAGCGACTTTCGCCTCGAGCCCGAGATCACGGCCAAGGTGCTCAAGCGCGGCCACCGCATCCTCGAGGTGCCGATCAGCTACATCGGCCGCACCTACGAGGAGGGGAAGAAGATGAAGCCGAGCCAGGGCCTCTACGCCATCCTGGCCCTGCTCCGCTACCGCTTCGGCGAGTAATACGCGCCCAGCGCAACACTGCCGCGGGCACTTGTTCCGCCCGAGTATTGGTGGTATAACACCTTCGGCAGTGCAAAGCGGCACCGTAGGGGCTAAACGCTTATCCCCTGCGGTGTTTCTATGTTTGCGGTTGGGCGCGCAACCGCTGAGGAGTACCTGGTGCGAGTCGCAATGCTGAGCGTCCATAGCAGCCCGCTGGCGAAGCTGGGCGGGAAAGAGGCCGGCGGGATGAACGTCTATGTGCGCGAGCTGGCGCGCGAGCTGGGCGGGCGCGGCATCCCGGTCGATATCTTTACCCGCAGCCAGGAGCGCGCCGCGCCCACGGTCGAGACGATCGCCTGCGGGGTGCGGGTGGTCAACCTGCACACTGGCCCCGCCGCCCCCTACGATAAGAACTGGGTCCTCACCTATCTGCCCGAGTTTGTGAGCCGGGTGCGCTGCTTCGCCGACGGCGAGGACCTCTCGTACGATGTGATCCACAGCCACTACTGGCTCTCGGGCGAGGCCGCCCTGCGCCTGCGCCGCAGCTGGGGCGTGCCGGTGGCGCACATGTTTCACACGCTGGGGGCGATGAAGAACAGCGTCGCGCGCAGCAAGGAAGAGACCGAGACCGGGCGCCGGATCGCGATCGAGCGCCGACTGATGCACGAGGTGGACGCGGTGGTGGCGGCCACGCCGCTCGACCGGGCCCAGATGGTCTGGAACTACGGGGCCGACGCCGAGCGCATCCGCGTGGTGCCCTGCGGCGTGGATCTGCGGCGCTTCCAGCCCAGGCCGCAGGCCGAGGCGCGGGCCCAGCTTGGGCTGCCGGCCGACGAGCGCCTGCTGGTCTGCGTCGGCCGCATGGAGCCCCTGAAAGGCATGGACGCCCTGGTCCGCGCCCTGGCCCTGCTGCGGCAGAGCGAGCGCCCCTGGGCGCGGCGGCTGAGGGTGCTGCTGATCGGCGGCGATGTCGAGGGGCGCCCCCAGCACTGGAACGGCGAGCAGCGCCGTCTCGACGCGCTGCGCCGCGAGCTTGGCGTCGCCGACCAGGTGAGCTTTCTGGGCGCCCAGCCCCAGGATCTGCTGCCGGCCCACTTTGCCGCCGCCGATGTGGTGGCTGTGCCCTCGCACTACGAGTCGTTCGGCATGGTCGCCATCGAGGCCCTGGCCACGGGGGCCGCGGTGGTGGCCTCGAACGCCGGCGGGCTGGCCCTGACCATCGAGGACGGGCGCAGCGGCCTGCTCTTTCCGCCCGACGACCACGCCGCCCTCGCGGCGCAGATCGCGCAGATCCTTGATCGCCCGGCCCTCGCCGCCGAGCTGCGGGCCGGGGCCCGGCGCCGGGCCGCCGAGTACGCCTGGCCCAGCATCGCCCGGCGCGTCACCGCGATCTACGAGGACCTTGTGGCCAACCGTCAGGCCGCCCGGGCCACCCAACGCCCGGTGGCCCAGGTGTCGTAGGGGCTCGCCACACTGATCGTGCGCAAAGCTGGCGAGGTAAGGGCGCCCCAACGCCGCTACCCGGCAGGATCACTACGGTGCGCCAGCAGTAGGGCAGCGCTCTAGAAACGATAGCGGCACTGATGCCAAGACTGAATCGTGAGGCCACACTGGCCCTGGTCTGCGCAGTATACCTGGCGGCGGGGCTAGCCCTGGCCTCGGTCGGCCCGAGCCTGGTCGCCCTGGCGGCGAATGTCGGGCAGGGCGTGGCCGTGATCGGCAGCCAGTTCACGGCCTTCTCTCTTGGCACCGTCGTGGTGCAGCTGGCGGCGCCGCCCCTGAGCGCGCGCTATGGTCAGCGGGCGGTGCTGGCGCTGGGCCTGCTGCTGATGGGCGGCGGAGTGCTGGGCGAGAGCCTGAGCCGCGCGCTGGCCCCGCTGCTGCTGCTCGCGCTGCTTGGCGGCCTCGGCTTCGGCTGCATCCTGGCGGCGGGGAGCGTCCTGGTGCCCAGGCTCTACCCGGCCCGGGGCACCTCGACCCTGAACCTGGTCAACCTATTCTTCGGGGTGGGCTCGATCATCGGCCCGCTGGTGGCGGGGTGGTCCGCGGCGCGCTACGGAGCGCCACAGGCCGCGCTCTGGCTAGGGGCGAGCCTGCTGCTGCTGCTGCTGCCGGGCGCGCTCTTCGCCGCCGAGGCGCCCTCTGGGGCGGGAGGCGGGGCGGGGCGGGGCGGGGCGGTGCCCTGGGGGCTGGTGCTGCTGCTGGGGCTGCTGCTGCTGGTGTACAGCGGGACAGAGATCGCCATCGGCGGCTGGGCGGCGGTCTACCTCCAGGCGAGCCTGGGGATGGCGCCGGGCCAGGCCGCCGTAGTGGTGGCGGGGTTCTGGCTGGCGCTGACAGTGGGGCGCGCGGGCGGGGTGCTGCTGGGGCTGCGGCTTGGCGGGTGGCGGCTGCTGCTGGGGGCCCTGGCGCTGATGTTTGTCGGCACGGGGCTGCTGGCCCTGGGCGTGGGCGACGGGGCGCGCTCGGTGGCGGCCCTGCTGCTGATCGGGCTGGCCTGCGGGCCGGTCTTTCCGACGACGATGGCCCTGGTGGCGAGCGTGTCGGGCGGGCGCAGCGGGGCGACCGGCCTGGCCCTGGCGGTGGGCAACTTTGGCGGGGCGAGCATCCCCCCGCTGATGGGGGTGCTGGTGCAGGGGCCCGGCCCCGGGGCGGGGGCCGGGCTGACCCTGGCCCTCGCAGCGCTGCTGCTGGGCCTCCTGGGCGCGGCGGCGTGGGCGGGGCGCGCGCAGGGCCTGCCGGCGGAGGCGCCTAGGGCTTTGTAGCGTTGTATATATGCAACTGAAAAGCTACGCATCCGGCGCCGCACAGATCGGGGAGCCGGATGCTTTTTTACGCTTTGGGGAGCAGAATTGCACACAGCCACCCTTGCTTGACAACGCTATTGCGGCGTATTATACTTGCCCCTGAACGCTTTATCTTTTATCTTTCTTGCAACAATCGCCTCCTTGCTCTCCGCGCCAAGTGCGGGCCGCCAGACCCCCGCGCACGAGCCGTCTGGAAAGGATTCGGCTATGAGTGCTATCAAGGCCAAGGACCCACGCTTTCCTGATTTCGGCTACACGGTCCTACCGGAGGCCCGTTCGACGCGTGTGGCGGGCGGCCGGTCGATCGAGGAGATGGAGCCCGAGTACAAGATCAAGGGGCGGACAACCTTCAGCAGCCTGTTCAAGTACGACCCCTTTGATTTCTGGGTGGGGCCGTTCTATGTAGGCTTCTGGGGCTTCGTCTCGGTGCTGGGCATCATCTTCGGGACGTTTTTCTACTTCTACGGCACAGTGCTGCTCGGGCCGTACTCGTACCCGCAGAACTTCTTCGCCGGGCGTATCGATCCGCCGCCGGCGGTGAACGGGCTGGCGCTGGCTAGCCCTGGCACCCCAGGCTTCATCTGGCAGATGACGGTGCTCTTCGCCACCATCGCCTTCTTCGGCTGGATGATGCGGCAGGTCGATATCAGCATGAAGCTCGATATGGGCTACCACGTCCCGATTGCCTATGGCGTGGTCTTCTCGGCCTGGCTGACGCTGCAGGTCGTGCGCCCGATCGCAATGGGCCAGTGGCACGAGGGCTTCGTGCTGGGCGTGCTGCCCCACCTCGACTGGGTCTCGAACTTCGGCTACCGCTACAACAATTTCTTCTACAACCCCTTCCACGCCATCGGCATCACCGGGCTCTTCGGCTCGACCTGGCTTCTAGCCGCCCACGGCTCGCTCGTCTTGAGCGCGGCCCAGTACCGTGGCTCCGAGGGCAGCGAGATCGAGGATCTGTTCTTCCGCGATGTCCAGTACTACTCCGTCGGCGAGGCCGGCATCCACCGCCTGGGCTTCATCTTCGCCTGTGGCGGCGTCCTCTCGGCCGACCTCTGCATCCTCCTGTCGGGCTGGGTCGTGCAGGACTGGGTAAGCTTCTGGAACTTCTGGAATACGCTGCCCTGGTGGAGCGGGGTGTAGGGGAAGCTGAGCGCTGAAGCCCTGGAGGAGTATCGCGATGGCTACTATCAATACGACCCCAGTCGACCTTGAGCTGGGAGGGGCCCGTACCAAGGGGCGCCTGGGCAAGCAGATCGAGCTGCCGGTCCTGGGGAACCTCGGCCTCGACACGACGCTCGGGCCGTTCTACCTGGGCTTCTGGAACGCGATGGCCTACTTTAGCGGGATCATGTTCTTCTTCATCTGGCTGGTCGTGATGGCCTCTCAGGTGAACTATAACCCCGTGGCCTTCGCCAAGTACTTCTTTGTGCTCCAGATCGACCCGCCCTCCTCGCACTATAACCTGTTCTTCGCGCCCCTGAACCAGGGCGGCTGGTGGCTGATCTGCACCTTCTTCATGACGGTGGCGATCCTCTGCTGGTTCATGCACGTCTACACCCGCGCCAAGGCCAACGGCATCAGGCCCTACCTGGCCTACGGCTTCACCGGCGCGATCATCCTGTACATGGTGATCTATATCATCCGCCCGATGTGGATGAACGACTGGTCCGAGGCGCCCTCCCACGGCATCAAGGCCCTGCTCGACTGGACGAACAACGTGAGCGTGCGCTACGGGAACTTCTACTATAACCCGTTCCACATGCTCTCGATCTTCTTCCTGCTCGGCTCGACCGTGCTCCTGGCGATGCACGCCGGCACGATCTGGGCCCTCGAGAAGTACGCCGCCCACGAGGAGTGGGCCGAGCTCCAGGCACCCGGCACCGGCACCGAGCGCGCCCAGCTCTTGTGGCGCTGGTGCATGGGCTTCAACGCTAACGCCTACTCGATCCACCTCTGGGCCTTCTGGTTCGCCTGGCTCTGCGGCGTCACCGGCGCGGTCGGCATCTTCCTCTCGATGCCCAGCTTCGTCAATAACTGGTTCCAGTGGGGCGTCGAGGCCGGCATCGCCTACCCTCAGTTCCTCCAGCCTGGCCCGTAGGCCGCGCTCAGGCGAGATCTACGACAGGGGGCCTCAGATCATGCCGATC
>JAAXUL010000978.1 GCA_013336035.1 Chloroflexales bacterium | reverse complement strand
GTGATCGTCAGAGCCCAGATCAGAGAAATCTTGACCCAGACAGAGATCGTCGCCGCAATGTAGCCCTCGCCGGTCACCAGGTAGTGGATCACCAGGGCAAAGCTGATAATAAAGGCGACAAACTGAATGGGTGCCAAGATAATCTGCACCTTTGTCCAGCGGGACGCCTCTCGTCTGCGGAGTTGGTCTGGTGTGTACATCATAGGTGCGCTATAATCTGTCCTGAGCAGAAAAACGGCGACCGTGAAGGCGTGCGCTGTGCAAGGTCCACAGCCCGGCTCTACCCCGCCGTATCCATCGCAAGCATGGTGCTGACATCATTACCAGTGAGGCCCTTGAACTCCTGGACGCTGATCCCGCGCAGGATACCGACCGCGGTGACCATCAGCAGAGCCTCAAAGCCAAAGATCAGGGCGTAGCCAAGCCGCTCGCTCAGCAGGCCGCTTTCGACCATGGCCGAGAGCAGAGCGCCGCTCAGCACATTGGCGAAGCCGTTGCCGAGGCCCTGAGCCATACCCCAGATGCCCATATAGAGGCCGGCCTGGCCCTCGATCGTCATCTCCATCATCATCGAGAGGCTGCCAACATTGAAGAAGCCGATGGCCAGGCCGACCAGCAGCAGGCCAGGGCTGATCAGCGCTGCCTGGTGGGTCAGGCTCGCGGTGGCGATCAGCGCCATCCCGAGGGCGATACCGATACCGCCAATAGAGGCGATGCGCTTCTTCGCGATCGGGAAGATATTCGAGGCGAAGCCGATGCCGAACATCCCCAGCAGGGCGCCGGCCCCCCAGACCTGCTGGAAGCGCGCCGTCTCGGCCTGGCTCATGCCGAAGACCTGGGCGCCAAAGGGCTCGAGGATGGCATCCTGGAGGAAGATGCCCATAATGCCCAGCAGTACATAGAAGAAGAAGCCGCGCGCCTGCGGGTTGGTGCCCATCAGCCGGCCGGCCACGCGCAGGGTGCCGAGGGGCGAATCGCTCTCCTCGGGCTGCACCGCGAGCAGCTTCGCGTGCTCGGCCTTGGTGATGCGGGGCTCGAGCCCGATCAGGCCGACCAGCATCGTGCCGAGCACGATCGCGGGCGTCAGGTTATAGAGGTACTGCATCGCCTCGGGCGAGTAGTGTGGCATGATCACGCGTGATACGCCGGCCGAGACGATGCCGCTGATGATGACAGCGGCCCATACTACCGCCACCACGCCGCCGCGCTGTTTCTCCGGCACGATCTCGGCGATTAGCGCATTCGAGGAGCTGCCGTTCATCGCCATCGCGATGCCGAAGATGCCGATGAGTAGGAAGGCCTGGAGTGTCGCGAGCGGGCTGTGCTGGCCGAGCCCGATGGCAACTGTAGGCAGGAAGAGGAGTGGCACCGAGGCGATCATGCCGCTGAGCAGGATATATGGGCTGCGGCGGTAGCCGAAGAAGGGGTGGCGATCAGAGATACGGCCCCAGTAAGGGTAGAGGAAGGATATGAAATGGTGTAGACCGATCAGCGAGGTTACAATCACCGCGATTGCCCCGAGATCGGCGATGGCTACACGGTTAAAGTTAAAGGTGAGGAGGGCGAACATCCAGCCCGCCCCGATCCTGATGATCGCCAGACGGATGGTCTTGATGAGAAGGCGCAGGAACCCCATGCGAGCTTCCCCTTTCTTGCAGACGGGGCGTGGCGGGGGACAGCGTAGTACAGAGTGCAGACTACAGCTGCATGATGTATATAAATATGGGTAGCACCGCTAGACGGAGTCGTCATTGTCTTCGTCGTGCCATCCATGAGGATTCCGAGGCCGCCTGCCTATCAAGGGGAGGTAGTCACGCTCACCATATCAGGGGTGAGCGGATGCGGGAATAATTGAAGGTCCGATGGCTCGAAGTATAGCATATGGTAAAAAAAGCCGCAATATGGACAAACGCCGTGCAAGCTGCCGACACCCTGTCCGTTTTTACTATAAGACAATTTCTGGTCTCGAAAAGCATGGTGCCACATCCGAGACGGCGTCCTGATGCACCTTTAATTATTGGAGATCTCCATTATTCGGGATTATGTGTAATTAACCACCTCAACAAACCTACGGCGAGATCTTTTAGGTTCCATAGCTGTTACTTCTCATATATATAGATTACATAGTGCAATAGCCAGACAATTGCTATTGGCCGAAGTGTCCTGACATTTATTCAAAAATGGCTACCCCTGTGGTATAATAAGCAAAAAAGGGGGGTTACTCATGTATGTGCGCTGGGTGGTACGGCGACATAAGAACGCCGTGATCGCCGATACCAGCTTCTACGACGCCTACCTCGTCGCGAGCTATCGTGACAAGCGGGGCGTGCCGCGGCAGCGCACAGTCTGCTACCTGGGCAACATCCGGCAGATCGGCGACGAGTTCCCCACAATCGAGCGCGAGCTCTTCCTGCTGCGCGCCGAGCGCATCCTTGACACGGTCGATGAGATCACCCAGGCCGACCGCGACGAGGCCATGGAGGCACTGCGCCAGAAAGTCCCCCCTCTCAGCCGCGACGAGGTGCTGACCGCATTCATCGAGAACCTGCGCTGGTACCGTCGCTGGTGGGAGCAAAACGGCGGCGGGCCCTCGGACGATGAGCTGATCACTATCGTGCAGTTGGCCCGGGGGCGCGTTGGCCCAGTGTAGCGCCAAAGTGCCGCACTGCGCGGTAATAACCTCGCACTCTTCGTTTAGAATTCCTTACTAATCGCCTGCCCTCATCTCACACATGCTACCCCCAGTTCTGGTATGATTCACTGCATATGGAACACGGGACCATCCTGCTCGTTGATGACAATCCCCAGATCCTCAGTATCCTTGCCGACTTGCTGCGCCCGCTCGGCCACAGGACGGTGTGCGCCGCGGGCGGCCCGATCGCCCTCGAGCTAGCGATCGCCGAGCTGCCCGACCTTGTGCTGCTCGATGTTATGATGCCCGGCATGGACGGCTTCGCCGTCTGCCGCCAGATCCGCGCCCACCCGCTGCTCGCCCAGGTCCCGGTCGTCCTGGTCACCGCCCTCGACGACCGCGAGTCGCGGGTGCGCGGCTTCGAGGCCGGCGCCGACGAGTTTGTCACCAAGCCCTTCGACTACGTCGAGCTGCGGGCCCGGGTCTCGACCATCCTGCGCCTGAACCGCTATCGTAAGCTGCTAGCCCAGGAGCACCAGGTCGCCGCCGAGCGGGCCCGCTTTGTCTGGGCTGTGGACCATAGCGACGACGGGATCCTTATCCTTGGCCCCGATGATGGGCCCAGCTACGCCAACCCGCGCGCCCGTCAGATCCTCGGCCTCGCCGATGATCAGCCCCTCGACCAGCCCTTCCTTGCGCTCGCCAGGCAGCGCTATACCCTGGCCCCCCCCGAGGCCTGGGCC
>JAAXUL010000977.1 GCA_013336035.1 Chloroflexales bacterium | reverse complement strand
GAGGGACGTCGTTCGGCGTCGCGGCTTCGATGTGGAAGGTGAACCATGGCCGAGGACCAGGGCAGGACGTGGACCGAGACGATTCGGGTGGAAGGGGGGCAGCTGTGAACCCCTTCCACCCGGGCAGGCAGCACTCCCCGAAACCTCGCCCCGCCGATCCTTGGCCCTGCTCAGGCCGACGCCCAGGAGCGGCACCACTTCTACCATCTCCTATGGGGTGATGCTGTAGGCTATGTGCAGGTGGTCGCCGGTCTACCCGGCGCTGACATCCTGGCTCGTGGCTGGCCCCTGGCCGAAGACGAGCGTGCCGACCCCAGTGCCGCGGACAGCATCTTTATGCTGCTATGGACGCGCGCCACCGGCGACGCCTTCAAGGCGGCTGGTCGCCCGCATACCGGCAAAGTGTTTGCCTGGCCCGAGGAAGCCGCAAAGCTCGACCGCTATGTGCAGAAGCTGGCCGCCGAGTACGACAACGTGTACGTGCGAAAGTACCTGGCGCCCACTCCCGAAGGTGCGAAGAGTGGTGAGACGCTCGCAACCGCCCGGCTGTTGCAAATCGAGGACGTGCCCGCCGAGCTTCCGCCCTGGATGCTCCCGCTCAGCTTTACCCTACAGACCAGCGAACATAAGGGGCAGGGCTTCATCACCTTCGCCGAAGAGTGGCCCATCGGCTGGCTGCTGGCTGTAGCAAAGGGCCTGTCCACTCGTCTGGGAGCTGATACGGGCGGCTCGAACCCGGCACAATATACTCGCGTACCGACCACCCGCAATACGAAGGCCCACGCCTGCCGCTTCAAAGTGCGCCTGGTCGAGGGGGCTGGGCCGGGTGATTTCGCCGCCGTTGCCCTCCCCGGCGGGCTTGCCGAGCTGCGCCGGAGTCCGGCGCTCTCGAGGCCCAGTGCGTCCGCGACGCCCCGCCCGATTGGTAAGGTGGGTCTGGGGGATGAGCCCTGGCGCGACCCGGCCTGGCGTGACGATCTGCGCAAGGGGACTGATCATGTGCTGCCCCTGGTGGTGAGGGGCCGGCTGCTGGACAACCAGGGGATGCCACGTGGTCTCCAGCCGCATCAGATCGGCTACCAAATTCTCAAAGCTCATTCCCAGGGAGAGATTACCCACACTAGTCCCAGTGGTAACTGGGACGCCAGTAGAGAGCGCGAGAACATCCTGCGAAGCCTGGCCTACGTTGGCTACAACCGCGCGGAGTTGGCCGCCCTGGGTCTGAAGCTGGCTGACTTCGGTGTCGAGGCCAAGGGCATCGAGGAGATCTGGCTGGACATCTGCCGGCTCGTCTGGAAGATTACGATCCGTGACGGCGCGTATAACCCACGGCGCCCTGAGCCCGATGTCCATTTCCCTACGGCCGATATAGCCCCCCCCTGTCGCTCCCCTCGCGGCCGCAAGAAACGCGTGGGAATTGTGGCTCCAGGACCGGAAATGGAGCTTGCTCCCGCACCTGAGCCAGAGTGAGCCCCTGTGGCGAGCCACCGGCGCGCCCGGCGACCAACCACGCCAGCACGGCGAGGACACCAACCCCTCCGACCAGGATCGCCATCGCACGCCCAGGCCTCCTACCGCCACTCACGTCTAATTGGCCAGTTCGATCGAGGCGCTGGATCACGAAGGCGCTGAGCCAGCCCAGGAGCGCGCCAATGCCCATCAGTGCAACGAGCGGAGGGAGCCAGAGCGGCCCGGCCAGGTTGCTGCTGAGGAGCAGCACGGCGAGCCAGGCAATCAGCCCGCTCCCCACGCTGGCCAGCGCCCATGCGCCCGGCTCTGCCGTCGTCGTGCGGAGCAGGTACCATTCGACCAGGAGGATGGCCACGGCAAAGAGCGCGAGAAAGGCGACCATGAGACTTCCGGCGTGCTGCGCGTTCTGGAGCACATCGAATCCGGGGACGGCCATCAGCGCCATGGCCCCGATGAGCGCGATGGTCAGGCTCCCGATCACCCCGAGCCCACTGACCAGCATGGTCGCCCCGAGCGGGCGCGGGGTGCGCTGGCGCAACCCCCACCCTTGCGCTGCCAGAAAGAGTAGCCAATAGGGGAGCGCTGCCATCAAGCCGATAAAGATCATGAACTTGCCCCCTTCCGCATCGCAGGCTGAAGCGCAGCACTGATGAAGCCTGCTCCCAGCGGCGGAAGAACCAATGGGCCAGACCCCGTGTTGGTCCGGCACCGCATGGCGGAAGGCCCGGCGTCTGGGAAGCCGCTCTGCTGCCCTACCCAAGACCGGCGTTGCGCGCCCGCACGATCGCCTGGGCTCGGTCAGTTACCTGCAGCTTGCTGAGGATGTTGGTGATGTGGTTGCGCACGGTCTTCGGGCTCAGCACCAGACGCGCGGCGATCTCGGCGTTGTTCACGCCCTGGGCGATTAGGGCCAGCACCTCGCGCTCGCGGTCGCTGAGCTCGGGCAGCACGGTGCGGGGCACCTCAGCGGGAGCGGCGGCGAAGTAGCGCATCATGCGGTCGGCAATGCCGGGGCTGAAGATCGCCTCACCATGAGCCACGGCCCGGATCGCCCGCAGCATCTCGTCGTGTCCTGCCCCCTTCAGCAGGTAGCCTCGTGCCCCTGCGCGCATCGCCGCAAACACCGTGTGGTCGTCCTCGAACATCGTCACCACCAGCACCCGCACATGGGGGCTGGCCTCGACAATCCGCCGGGTCGCCTCGATCCCGCCCATCCCTGGCATCTGCAGGTCCATCACCACCAGGTCCGGCTGGAGTGCGGCCACCTGTGCGATGGCCTCTTCGCCCGTCGTCGCCTCGCCAACCACTTCGAGCTCCGGCGCACCAAGCAGCAGGGTGCGCAGGCCGTCGCGGAAAATCACGTGGTCGTCGGCGATCAGCAGCTGGAGCCGCTCCATCGCTCATCCTCCTCTCCCCTGGGTCGGGAGGCGCACCTGAACCCGCGTGCCGCCGCGCTCGCCCGGGCCGACCTCGCACGTGCCGCCGAGCTCGCTGGCCCGCTCGCGCATCGAGCGCAGCCCCACCCCGGGCGTTGCATCAGCCGCGATGCCGTGCCCGTCATCAGTGATGCTCAGGCAGAGATCCTCCTCGCAGGTGAGCGCGACGTGGATGGTGCGCGCGCCGCTGTGACGCACGGCGTTGCTGAGGGCCTCGTAGGTGATGCGATAGGCGGCAACCTCGACCGCGGCGGCCAGGGGCGGCAGCTGTGCCGGCGCGGCAATCGTGATCGCCGGCGTCGTCCCACCGGGGGCGGCAAACTGCGCCGCCGCGGCGCGCAGCGCCCCGGCCAGCCCGAGCTCGTCGAGCGCCGGGGGGCGCAGGTCGTAGACCAGGCGGCGCACGTCGGCCAGCGCCGCGGTGAGGTCGGCCTCCAGCCCACCCAGCACCTGCTCAGCCAGCTCCGGATTGG
>JAAXUL010000254.1 GCA_013336035.1 Chloroflexales bacterium | reverse complement strand
CATAGGCTCTAACATAGTTGGAGCCTATGCAAGATCTCCTGTTCATCGACAAGCTGTCCCTCGCCCAGCGGCCCGACCGCGACACCACGCCCCGCGCCCGGCGCTACTATGTGTGGACGGTCGGCTGCCAGATGAATGTCTCCGACTCCGAGCGCCTCGAGGCCGCCCTCCAAAATGTCGGCTACAGCCCCGCCCCCCGCCCCGAGGAGGCCAGCTTCATCGTGCTCAACTCGTGCAGCGTGCGCGCCAGCGCCGAGGAGCGCATCTTCGGCAAGCTCGGCGAGCTGGTGCGCATCAAGCGCGAGCAGCCTGACACCCGCGTCATCCTCTGGGGCTGCATGGTTGGCCCACAGAATAGGTCGATCTTCGAGCGCCAGCTCCCCATGGTCGACCACTTCGTCTCGCCCTCTGCCGTCGACGAGGTCGTCGCCCTGGCCCCCAACTCTATCTACACCCTCGACGAGCCGGCCCTCCCCGTGGCCAGCTGGGCCCACCCGCCCGTCTCCGTCCACGTCCCCATCCAGTATGGCTGCAATATGACCTGCGCCTACTGTGTAATCCCGCTGCGCCGCGGCCACGAGCGCTCGCGCCCCCTCGATGAGATCGTCGACGAGTGCCGCCGCATCGTCGCCCGCGGCGCCCGAGAGATCACGCTCCTCGGTCAGATCGTCGACTCCTGGGGCCACGACATGCCTGGCCGCCCCCAGCTGCCCGACCTGCTCGAGGCCGTCCACGAGGTCCCCGGCCTCCAGCGGCTCCGCTTTCTCACCTCGCACCCGGCCTGGATGACCGAGCGCCTCATCGCCACCGTCGCCCGTCTGCCCCGCTGCATGCCCGACATCAACCTCCCTGTGCAGGCAGGCTCCGACCGGGTCCTCAAGCTCATGCGCCGCGGCTACACTATCGCCCGCTACCAGGCCCTGGTCGCCAGGATCCGCGAGACGATCCCGGGCGTCTCGCTGACCACCGACGTCATCGTCGGCCACCCTGGCGAGACCCGCGAGGACTTCGCGCAGACCCTGGCCCTCTGTGAAGAGATCCGCTTCGATAAGGTCCACATCGCCGCCTTCTCGGCCCGCCCCGGAACCCTCGCCGCCGAGCAAGAGGCCGACCCCGCCCTTGCCGTCGCCGAAGACGAGAAAGAGTCCCGCCGCCGCGAGCTCGAGCGACTTCAGGAGCGTATCGCCACCGAGCGCAGCGCCGGCCTGCTCGGGCAGACCGTCCAGGCCCTCGTCGAGGGCGAGAACAAGGGCAAGTGGCGCGGCCGCAGCCCCAACAACAAGCTCGTCTTCTTCGCCCACCCCGATGACCTTACCGGCCGGCTTGTCCCGGTGCGCATTACCCAGACCAGCCCCTGGGCGCTCCAGGGCCAGGCCCTCGCGTAGCCCGCCGCCTTCACCAGGGCGCGCCCCGCGCGTCTCTCCAGATATTGAGAAGGAGATCTTCCCTTTGGCAAAGCAAGATGAAAAGCAGCGCATCCGCCGCAAGCTTCAGGAGAAGGCCGTCGAGCTCGCGGCTATGAACCGCTGGGAAGAGGCCGCCGAGGCCAACCGGCAGATCCTCCAGCTCGGCGAGGACCCCGACACCTACAACCGGCTCGCCAAGGCCCTGATGGAGCTGGGCCAGTTCACCGAGTCGCACGATACCTACCAGCAGACCCTCCGCCTGACCCCGACCAACTCGATCGCCCGCAAGAACATCGCCCGCCTCGACGCGCTGATCGCCCGCGGCTTCGAGAGCGGACAGGTCAACCGCAAGGCCCGCCAGCAGGTCGATCTGCGCATGTTTATCACCGAGACCGGGCGCACCGCCATCACCGCCCTGATCGACGTGCCGCGCGGCCCCGCCGTCGACGCGCTTGTCACCGGCGAGAAGATGGACTTTCGCGTCGAGGGCAGGACGGTCTATGTGATCGATGCTGATGGCACGGTGATCGGTCGCCTCGAGCCCAAGCTCGGCCAGCGCCTCGCCGAGCTGATCGGCGGCGGTAACCGCTACCTGTCCGCCATCGCCCAGAGCGACCCGCGCCAGGTCCGCCTGCTCATCCGCGAGACCTACCAGGACCCCAGCCAGCGCAACCGCATCTCCTTCCCCGGCAAGCTCGGCGAGGGCGCCGCCTATGTCTCTAGCCTCCGCTACGAGGAGTACGAGGACGTCCTGGACGACGACGATGGCGCTGATGAGGCCGACGCCGCCGACGAAGAGTACATCGGCGGCGAGGAGGAGGAGGAGCTCGGCCTCGAGGAGATCGACCAGGATATGGGCGACGAGGACGAGAATATCGAGGAGTAGCGCCCGAGGCGAGCGCCGACGCGGGGGAGGCTTTCTCCCCCGCGTCGCTGTCTCTATCGGCACGCAGGTAGCACCCTCGTACTATTGCCGACCCGCCGACCGGCCGGTATACTTGCAGTACGCCCATGGCATTAGCGCGCCTTTTCTTGCGATCACCTGGTGGCGGGTATATACTGTAGGCTCACATAATGCTCACGATCATAACCTTATGTGGCTTGCCGTAATCCGCTCTCGTCGCCCGCCCCATCGACGCCGTAGCCACACGGCCTGTTCGTGGCATAGGAGCTGCTGAAGGAGGCCAGATGACATTCCGGCTGCACGAGATCCCCACATCTCAGCCAGCGCCCGCCGCTGCCCGCGACAGCACCCCCATGCCCGACATCCCTACGCAGCCAACCTCTATCGCCGAGACCGGGCTGACGATGGGCTTTCTCACCGATCACATCATCAAGATCATCTACTTTACCGGCGCGATCACCGGCCAGCGCCTCGAGGAGATGACCAAGCTCCCCTTCCTTGGCGTGATCGATAAGGTGCTCGAGTTCCTCAAGCTCGAAGAGTTCACCGACATCATCGGCGCCGAGGGCGGCTTCAGCGAGCGCTCGTTCCAGTACATTATCACCAACAAGGGCCGCCTCAAAGTCCACGAGGTGCTCGACCGCTCACAGTACGCCGGTCCCGCCCCGGTGCCGCTCGATCAGTACATCGAGATGTGCCAGCGCCAGCAGATCGGCGATATGGTCATCGATCAGGCCAGCATCCGCCAGGCCTTCAGCCATCTGGTCGTCAACGACAAGATGCTCGATAAGATCGGCCCCGCCGCAAACTCGGCCCGCTCGCTCTTCCTCTATGGCCCCCCCGGCAACGGCAAGACGAGCATCGCCGACGGCCTCTCGAATATGCTCGGCGGCTATGTCCTGATCCCGTACGCCATCGAGATCGACGGGCAGATCATCAAGCTCTACGACCCGCTCAACCACCAGGTCGTCAAGCAGAACGAGGTCGGCCACAGCGAGAGCGCCACCCCCTTCGGCGGCCCTGCCACCAGCCCCCGCCCCAACGCCTTCCCCGACGCTCGCTGGCTGGTCTGCCGGCGCCCCCGCGTCGCCGTCGGCGGCGAGCTGATCCTCGAGCAGCTCGAGCTGATCTACGACCCCGTCGCCAAGGTCTACGAGGCCCCCTTCCAGCTCAAGGCTAACGGCGGCCTCTTCCTGATCGACGACTTCGGACGCCAGAAGAGCCGCCCCCAGGATCTGCTCAACCGCTGGATCGTCCCCCTCGAGAAGAAGATCGACTTCCTGGCCCTCCAGACCGGCAAGAAGATCCAGGTGCCCTTCGATGTCCTGATCATCTTCTCCACCAACCTCAATCCGAAGGACCTGGTGGACGACGCCTTCCTGCGCCGTATCCGCCACAAGATCGAGGTGCCCAACCCCTCGCCCGCCGAGTTCCGCGCGATCTTCCAGCAGGTCTGCAAGGGCAAGAAGATCCCCTATAGCGATGATGGCCTGCGCCATCTGCTCCAGGAGCACTATATGAAGGTCGGGCGCGACCTGCGCTCTTGCCACCCGCGCGATATCTGCGACCAGATCCTCGATGAGGCGAAGTATCGCAGCATCCAGCCCTCGATGTCCAAGGAGCTGATCGACCGCGCCTGCGAGGCCTACTTCGTCAAGCTCGGGTAGCAACAAACAGTACAGACGACCCGCCGGGCCGTCTCGCAAAGGAAGCCAGCTATGTCTCTGCTGAAACGCCTTGGCGGCGGCTCCCCCCAGCCCAGCGAGCCAGTGGCCACGGCCTCGACGATGGCCGCGGTCGCCCCGCCGCCCCAGGCGCCCGCCGTCGCACCCGGCGAGCCCCGCGGCCTACCGATCAGCACCCCGATCGATGACGCCGCCCAGCCGACTGACCAGCAGCGCATGCTCGAGCTCTCGCTCTGGTGCGTCGACCGCATCCAGGCCTCGCTCGGCAACCAGAACGAGCTCAAGCGCTCGCCCGAGACCGAGAAGCTGCTCCAGGAGCGCTTCGCCCGCGTCTACCAGCAGGCCGGCGTCAGCCTGTCCAGCGAGCAGGTCAAGCAGCTCTTTACCATGGTCTGCGACGAGCTGATGGGCTTCGGGCCTATCCAGCAGCTCCTCAACGACGACGCCATCTCCGAGGTGATGGTCAACGGCTACGACAAGATCTACATCGAGTCGAAGGGCAAGCTGCAGCTCACCCCCGTCCGCTTCGCCAACGATGAGCATGTGCTCAAGGTGATCGACCGCATTATCCGCCCCCTCGGCCGCCGCATCGACCGTAAATGGCCCATGGTCGACGCCCGCCTGCCCGATGGCTCCCGCGTCAATGCGATCATCCCGCCCTGCGCCATCGATGGCTCGACTATCACGATCCGCAAGTTCTCGAAGAATAAGCTCAAGGTCGATGACCTGGTCCGCTTCGGCTCGATGACCCCCGAGATGGCCGAGTTCCTGCGCGCCTGTGTGGTCAGCCGGCTCAATATTGTCGTCTCTGGCGGCACCGGCTCCGGCAAGACCACCTTGCTCAATGTGCTCTCGAACTTCATCCCCGAGGACGAGCGCATCGTCACCATCGAGGACAGCGCCGAGCTTCAGCTCGCCCAGGACCACGTCGTGCGCCTCGAGGCCAAGCCCGCCGAGATCGATGGCACCGGCCGCGTCCAGATCCGCGACCTGGTGATCAACTCGCTGCGTATGCGCCCCGAGCGTGTCGTCATCGGCGAGTGCCGCGGCGGCGAGACCCTCGATATGCTCCAGGCAATGAACACCGGCCACGATGGCTCGCTCACCACTCTCCACGCCAACACCCCCCGCGACGCCCTTGCCCGTATGGAGACCATGTCGATGATGGCCGGCATGGACCTGCCGCTCAAGGTCATCCGCGAGCAGATCGCCTCGGCCATCGACATCATCGTCCAGCAGACCCGCCTCGAGGACGGCCAGCGCAAGGTCTCCTTTATCACCGAGGTCCAGGGTATGGAGGGCGATACCGTGGTCCTCCAGGATATCTTCAAGCTCGATATTATGGGCAAGACCCCCGAGGGCAAAATCCAGTGCGATCTGAAGCCCACCGGGGTGCGCCCCCGCTTCACGCCCCGCCTCGAATCCCACGGCTTCAAGCTCCCGCCAAGTATCTTCGGCGCCCAGATCCCCGGCCAGAAAAAGGGCTGGTAGTCGCCGGCGTCCGCCCGCGACCATAACAAGGGTCAAGTGCGTAGGGGCGCCCCCGGGGGCGCCCCTATGTCGTGTGAGTGACATGTCTGACAGGGTCATTATCATTGGCGCGGGCCTGGGCGGGCTGACAGCCGCCATCAGGCTTGCCGCCAAGGGCCGCCGCGTTACCGTCGTCGAGAAGAACGAGCGCGTCGGTGGTAAGCTCAACCACCTTAGCGCTCAGGGCTACACCTTTGACACCGGACCATCCCTGCTCACCATGCCCTGGGTGATCAGGGATCTCTTCGCCGCCGCAGGGCGCCGGATGGAAGATTACATCCAGCTCGACCAGATCGAGCCCATCTGCCGCTACACCTGGCCCGATGGCACCATCTTCCACGCCTGGCAGCGCCTCCCCCAGCTCATCCAGGAGGTCGAGCGCCTCAGCCCCGCCGATGTGCCCGCTCTCTTCCGTTACCTCGCCCACACCGCGACGATCTACGACGCCGTCGCCGACACGTTCCTGCTCAAGCCCTTCGATGGGCTGCGCGAGGTGCTCACCCCACGCCTGGTGAGCGACGGGCCGCACATCGACGCACTGCGCAGCGTCGACGCAGCCGTGCGCTCCTTCTTCCGCAGCCCCCACCTGCGCCAGCTCTTCAACCGCTACGCCACCTACAACGGCTCATCGCCCTATCGCTCGCCCGCCACCTTCACTGTGATCAGCTACATCGAGCTTACCGAGGGCGGCTGGTATGTGCGCGGCGGGATGTACGGCCTGGCCATCGCGCTCGCGCAGCTCTGCGACGAGCTAGGTGTCGAGCTGCGCCTTAACGCCCCCGTGGCCCAGATTCTCCTCCACCCCGGCGGCGCGGCCCGCGGCGTGCGCCTGGCCTGTGGCGAGGAGCTGTGCGCCGCCCAGGTGATCGTCAACGCCGACCCGCGCTACGCCTACGAGGCTCTTATCCCTGGACAGACAGCCATGGCCCGGCGCATGGCCCGCCTCGAGCCCTCGTGCAGCGGCTTCGTGCTCTTCCTGGGCATCGACCGCACCTACGCCCAGCTCGCCCACCATAATATCTTCTTCAGCGGCGACTACCCCCGCGAGTTCGCCGCGATCTTCGCCAAGGGCGTGCCCGCCGCCGACCCTACGGTCTACGTTGCCGCCAGCTGCCTCAGCGACTCGCAGCACGCCCCCCCCGGACATATGAACCTCTTCGTCCTGGTCAATGCCCCCACCCTCGGCGAGCGTGTGTGCTGGGAGCGTGAGGCCGGGCCGTATCGCGACCTTGTGGTCGCCAAGCTCGAGCGTATGGGCCTCACCGGGCTTGGCCAGCACATCACCTACGAGCAGATCTGGACGCCCGCCGACCTCGAGGCCCGCTACAACGCCGCCGGCGGTGCCATCTACGGCCTCTCGTCGAATAACCGCTTCTCGGCCTTCATGCGACCGCCCCTGCGCGCCAGAGGCCTGCGCGGCCTCTACTTCGTCGGCGGGGGCACCCACCCGGGCGGCGGCATCCCCCTCGTGCTGCTCTCTGGTCGAGCCGTCGTCGAGCGCGTGATAGCTGACAGCCCATGAAAACTCTTTACACTCGATCAGAGGAGCGCGTACTTTTACGTGCGCACAATATCGTGTAGTACGGCCACATGCTAGCGTGATCACCTCTATTATCGTTAAGATACGATTAAGGTCTTGATCATATGGCATAACAATGCTATCATGGCGTTGAAGCCTCAAGGGAACGACGAGACACCAAGGCACCTGAACAGCCGAAAATGCACAGTCACAAGGCAAGCGCAACCCCCCACTGTAAAGGAAAAAAGTCACAATTGGGGGCGGAGCGTACGTCAGGGGAAATGGGGCTCGACACAAAGTTGTCACCCCAGGAAGACTGACAGACAAGCGCCGAACCGCTGAAGTAGCGGTTGGATGCTCTGCGAGTGGCGTGACTGTCTCTCAAGGCAAAGCTCATCGCGCGAGGCACAAGCTGCAAACCCGCGCAACGCACGAGCCATACCCAAAAGCAAAAGCTGGCCTGGCCGGGGCTACACACGCACCGCCACTGGCTGAGCAGCTTAGGGTCTGCTACGAGATAAGTAAGCTGGACATCAGAGCCCGCTGGTCTCCCGGGCCCTTGAGGCATCAAGTTCAAAAGGAGACAACACACAGTCACAAGGAACTGAACGCACGTCGGCAACCAGAAGGAACTGAACGCACGTCGGGACCTATCGGGAACGTACGTACGTCGGAGCCTGGCGCGCCCTAGGCCCGTCAGCGCCTTTCGGAGCCTGAACGCACGTCGGAGCCTGTCGGTAGCTGTAGGTTGGAATCGCCGATACTTAGTTCAGTGCAGGGCCGGAGGTCACCCCTCCGGCTCTTGCCATGCCCGCGCCGCCTCGCCCCCGCTACGCCATCGTCCAGCCGCCATCTACGGCCAGGGTATGCCCCGTAATGTACGAGGCCAGCGGCGAGGCCAGGAAGATGATCGGCGCGGCCACCTCTTCGGGCGCGCCGGCCCGGCGCATGGCCATGATCTGCTCGCCCCAGCCCCGCACCTCGGGCGGGGTCGCCCCAAGCAGCTCGGTCTCGACAAAGCCCGGCGCCACCGCGTTCACGGTGATCGCCCACGCCGCCACCTCGCGGGCCAGCGAGCGGGTCAGCCCCAGCACGCCCCCCGTAGCCGCCGAGTAGTCGGCCTGGCCCGGGAAGCCACCCGTCCCGTGGAGGGCCGCCAGGTTCACGATGCGCCCGTAGCGCCGCTGCATCATCGGGCGCAGCGCCGCCCGGCAGACGTGGTAAATCCCAGTCAGGTTAACCGCCAGCGTGGCCCGCCAGCGCTCCAGGCTGATCGCCTCGATCGGCCCGAACGCGGCCGCGCCGGCACAGTTGACCAGCACATCCAGCCGGCCCCAGCGCTCCAGGGCGGCGGCCACCAGGGCCGTGCCCGCCGCCGGGTCGGCAACATCGACGCGCAGCGCCGCCACCTCACCGCCGTCAGCGCCTGCCAGTGCCAGGGTCTCCTCGGCGGCATCGGCCCGCTCGCGGTAGCAGAACAGCACCCGCGCCCCGCGCCGGGCCAGACCATGCACCACGGCCCGCCCGATCCCCCGCGACCCGCCCGTCACCACCGCCACCTGGCCGCTGAAGTCCATCCTGACTCCCCGCGCCATAGGGCGCAGCCTGCTGGCACCTACGGCATCACCCACCCGCCGTCCACCGTAAGCACGTGGCCTGTAATATACGAGGCCCGCGGCGAGGCCAGAAAGGTGATCGCGGACGCCACCTCCTCGGGGCGGCCAAAGCGGCCCACGGCGATCACGCCCAGAGCCCACTCGCGCAGGGCCGGAGACACCGTCCCGACCAGGTCGGTCTCGATATAGCCGGGCGCCACCACATTGGCTGTGACACCCGACGCGGCGACCTCGCGGGCCAGGGCCCTCGTGAAGCCGACCAGCCCGGCCTTGGCCGCCGCATAGTTGGTCTGCCCGACATTGCCTGCCAGCCCCGCCAGCGAGCCGACGTTGACGATGCGCCCGTAGCCCTGGCGGCGCATCGCGGGCAGAGCCGCCCGGCAGCACAGGAAGGCCGAGGTCAGGTCAATCTCGATCACGCGGTGCCACTGCTCGGGGCGCAGGCGTGCCAGAGGCGCGTCGTCGGTCACACCAGCGTTGTTCACCAGGATATCCAGGCGGCCCCAGCGCTCGAGCGCGGAGGCGACCACAGACTGGGCGGCCGCCTCGTCGCTCACGTCGGCGGCGAAGGCGAAGGCCTCGC
>JAAXUL010000976.1 GCA_013336035.1 Chloroflexales bacterium | reverse complement strand
AGAGGGTCGTCGGGATCAATGCGCTCGGCGTGGCCCCGACCGGCGCGACTCCGGAGTTCTTCAAGTCGAAGGGGCTGAAGTATCCGCCCGCCGAAGGACCGCTGGCCGAGGTCTTGCCGCAGGTCCAGTAGAGCTCCGAAAGGGCACCAGTGCCAAAGATACGGACCAAGTTCGTCTGCCAGCAGTGTGGCTACGCATCACCGCGCTGGTCGGGACAATGCCCGCAGTGCAGCCAGTGGAACACGCTCGTCGAGACGATTGAGGAGCGCGGCGGGGCGGCCTCGTCCGCGGCCCAATGCTCGATCTCGCCCGCGAGGATATCGGCGATCTCGCGGGGCAGCCTGACGATGCCGCGATGGAACTCGTAGACACCGCTATGCACGTGCTGTCGCGTCTGCGAAGGCAGCAGGCTGAGGCCCACCGAGTAGAGGCCATAGCCCAGGCGACCCGCGGCCGTCACAACGCCTTCCGCCGTATCGAGCAGCGCATTGGTGCGGCGCGGGCGCTGCCCGCCGGTCTCGCTAGTCATAGCTGCGCTCCTTAAAATAGCTCACAGAATTACCACCTGCGAATAATACTACCGCTTGCTGTAGGCGTCCACAAGGGGTCGCCACTACTGGAGGCTTGTCACCAGGCCAGTATACTGCTCAACCAGGACACGGGCCTGCTCCTCGTTGCAGCCCTCGGCGTAGAGGTGGAAGAAGGGGCTGTCGGGGTCAGGCAGGATGAGCACCCACTCGCTGCCGAGGTCGATCTTGATCCCATCGACCTGGTCAACCTTGCGCTCGGCGTACTGCTCGTTAAGGATGCGCATCACCTTGCCCTTTGACTCCCAGCGGCAGGGCACGCGGGCCTGGGCCAGGTGGTAGGGCGGCAGCTCGGCCAGCACGGCGCTGAGCCGCGTCTCGGTGATGGTCAGCAGCTCCATGAGCTTGACGATGGTGAACATGCCGTCGGCGATCGGGAAGAAGGCGGGGAAGATATAGGCGCCGGTGCCATCGCCGAGCATAAGCAGGTCGGGCTGCTGCGAGGCGGTCTGCATCAGGGCGCCGAGGGTGGCGCGGGTGCGGATGATCCGCCCCCCATAGCGCTCGGCGATCGCCTCGAAGGCGCGGGGCGCGGTGACAGGCACGGCGACGGTGCCGCCGCCCTGGGCCCGCATTGCCAGAGCAGTGACGGCGGCCAGCGCCCGCAGGGGGTGCAGGCGCACACCCTTATCGTCCACAAGGAAGACCTTCTCGCTGCCGCTGTCGAGGCGGGCGCCCATGCTGGCCCCGACGACGGGGGTGATCTGAGTCAGGCGCTGGACGGCCGCCTCGAACTGGGCCGAGGTCTGGAAGACCATATTCTCATCGGTGTTGACGTTCAGCTCAACGGCGTCGACGTGGTAGCGACGCAGCACGGGAGCCAGCAGGACGCTGGCGCTGGTGTTGGCGTAGTCGACCACCAGGTGGAAGCTGCGCCTGATCGCCTCGAGGGCATCGGGCCGCAGGGCCTTGAGGAAGGCATCGGTGTAGGTCGCCTCAACGCTGTCGCCGTACGAGATACGGCCGATCTCATCGAGGTAGGCGCGACGAAAGTCCTCGCGGAAGTAGGTGTTCTCGACCTTGCGCTCGGTGGTGCCATTGATGTCGAGGCCCTGATCATCGAAGAACTTCACCTCGACCACACGGTTATCGAGCGGCGAGAGGCGCACGTGGATGCCGCCGGCGGCGTTTGAGGCCTTGGTGTAGTAGCGGGCCACAGGGATAGGCACGTTCTGCAGGTCGCAGACGTTGACCCCGGCCGAGGGCAGGCCGGCGACGATAGCGCGCTTGAGCATGCGCGGCGTGTAGTGGGCGTCGCGGTTGATCGTCACCGTGGCGCCGCGCGGCAGGGTCGCGCCGAAGGCCGCGCCAAGCTTGGCGCACAGCTCGGGCGTGATCTCGATATTGACCAGGCCAGTGACGCCGTAGCGCCCGAAGAGGACGCGCCGGCCCTGGCTGCCCCAGATGATGCTGCTGTTGACGGTGGCGCCCTCGTCCACCTCTTTGCTCGGCCAGATCTTCACATTGGGCTGGATCACGGCCCCGGCGCCGATCTGCACGCCGTCGCCGACCACCACACCCTCGAAGAGCATAGCCCGCTGGCGGATATTCGACTGGCGTAGCACTATCGCGCCGCGCAGCTCGGCCCGCTCGCCGATATACGAGTTGCGCCAGATGATCGAGCGGTCGATATTGGCCCTGGTGTCGATGATCGTATAGTCGCGGATCACCGAGGGCCCGTGGACGATCACGCCGCCCTTGATCTTGGCGCCGTGGCCCAGATAGATCGGGCCATGGAGGTGGGCGTCGGGGGCGATCTCGGCGTCGCCGTCGACCCAGATGTCGCCGCCGATGTTATGGCCCAGGCGGGGCAGGTTGACCTTGCCCAGCAGATAGTCGCCGCAGGCCCGCATATACGCCTCGATCGTGCCCACGTCGGTCCAGTAGCCGCCGGCGACGTAGCCCTGGATGCGGTCGCCCTTATGCAGCATGCGCGGGAAGACGTCTTTGGACCAGTCAGTTAGCTTGCCACGCTCGACGTAGGCGAGGACGGCCGGGTCGAGGATGTAGATGCCGGTATTGACGGTGTCGGAGAAGACCTCACCCCAGCTGGGCTTTTCGAGGAACTGGCGTACGTTGCCGCCCTCGTCGGTGATGATCACCCCATAGTCGAGGGGGTTGGCCACGCGGTAGAGGGTGATCGTGGCCATAGCCCTGGTGCTCACGTGGTGGTCGATCACCTGGGTGAGGTTGATGTCGGTGAGGGCGTCGCCCGAGATGACGAGGAAGGGCTCGTCGAGCAGGTGCTCGGCGTTTTTCACGCTGCCGGCCGTGCCGAGGGGCACCTCTTCGAGCGAGTAGGAGATATTGACGCCATAGGCGCTGCCGTCGCCATAGTAGTCCTGGATGGCGTTGGCCAGGTACTGGACGGTGATGATGATCTCGGTAATGCCGTGAAGCTTGAGCAGCTCGATAATGTGCTGGATCACCGGCCGGTCCACGAGGGAGACCATGGGCTTGGGGCGGTTGATCGTGAGCGGTCTGAGGCGGGTGCCCTCGCCACCGGCCATGACGACGGCTTTCATGGCTGCTCCACATTTCGGGCGGCTAGGCCTCGAAGCGCTCTCTGGCATTCCTGCCGCACGCGAAGTATAGCACGGCCCCACGCGCAGCCGCAAGGAAACGGCTTGCAAACGCCCTTTCCACGTGCTATACTCGCCCCCGTCACGGGCACACTTTGGGGACGTGGCGGAATGGCAGACGCGCATGACTTAGGATCATGTGCCGCAAGGCGTGCGGGTTCAACTCCCGCCGTCCCCACCAAGAGCCAGAGGGGCGCA
>JAAXUL010000253.1 GCA_013336035.1 Chloroflexales bacterium | reverse complement strand
ACGAGCCGATGCGCGAATCGCTGACCCTCCTGCTCGAGGCGATCATCAAGGCCGATGCGCGGGCGGTCACGGAGGCCTATCTCGAGCTGGCGCCGGCCAGCGACGCCGTCAACCGGGCGGCGCTGCATCTGCTGGGCGAGTTCATGGTCACCAGCGGGTTTGTCGGCATGCTCATCATCGGCATCGGCGCCCTGCGGGGCGGCCGTGATCAGCGCTGACGCGCTACGCGCTCTCCACCCACCGCTCTTGCAGCGCGCCTTCGATACCGTGCCTCTGCAAGGGCGCGACTGGCTGACCTGTGTGCTGGTCGCCAGCAGTGTGCTCTGGCTGCGCGAGCGGAGCAAGGCGGCCTGGCATCTGGGCCACCTTGCCGCGGGCATGGGCAGCAAGCGGAGGAGCACTATTGAAACACCCTGATCTGCGGCGCGGCGACGAGCGTATCGGGGCCACAGGGACTCCCCTGACAAGGTCAGGTACATGGCGATCAGGGGCGCGGTCTTGCCCGCTGGGACGCCCGCGCTGCGCGTGTTATGCTGAGGCATACCGCCCACCTCGCGCGACCTCCCCGGCCACTTGTGCTCTCCCCTTCCGCACTGCCCTCCCCTTCGCTGCCGCTAATCCTCCGCCCTCCGGGCTGTGCGTCGCGCGGTGGGCGGTTATCTCTATGTGCTGCGCTAGTCGTGATTACACAGGGCGACGCCGACGGCCTCACTGTCACGACCGACGACAACCTTCAGGCGATCGTGCTGGGCGACGTGCGCGACGACACGCTCTACCTGGGCATCAAAGCCAACCAGGGCTTCAGCGACGCCATCCGTGTCACCTTCACGGTAACGGTCAAGAACCTCACGGCGATCACCCTCTCCGGCGCAGGCGCGCTCAGCGCACACGGTCTCAGCGGCGAGCAGCTGACCGTGAACCACTCGGGCGCGGGGGCGGCACCGCCTACGCCGCCGTGGGATCTTCGGTCGCGGTGGCGACAAAGCGGTAGCCACGGCCGGGGATTGTCGCGATATAGCGCGGGTTCTGCCAGCCGTTCTGCAGCTTCACCCGCAGATTGTGGATGTGCCGGTCGACCACATTGCTCTCGGCCACATAGTCGACGCCCCACAGCTGATCCAGGATCTCATCGCGGCTCAGCAGCTGCCCCACGTTGGCCGCCAGCAGATAGAGCAGGCTCTGCTCGACCGAGGTGAGGTGCAGATCTTTGCCGTGGACGTGCACCGTCCGATTCAAGATGTCAATCTCTAGATCGCCGAGCCGCAGCACAGGGGTGAACGTCACGCTCTCATGGTAGGTGCGCCGCATCACCGCGAGCATGCGGGCGACCAGCTCCTCCGGCGAGAAGGGCACGGTGAGGATGTCGTCCACGCCATGGTCAAAGGCCGCCAGCTTGGTCTGAAGGTCCCCCCGGTGGGTCAGGGCGATGGCCGGGAGGCGCTCGGTGGACGGGGTGGTATAGCCAAGCTGCGCGAGGATGGCGCCGTGGGCCAGATCCATATCGATGATGACGAGGTGCGGTCGCCATGTGCTGATCGCGGCGAGCGCCTCCTCCGTGCTCCGCGCCACCTGCGTCTGTGAGATGCCATGGTTGAGCGTGAGACTGACGTACTGGGCGAGCACAGGTTGGTCAATCACCAGCAGCACGCGTGGGGCCGCGTCGAACGGCTGAGCATAAGGGTTCATCGGTCGCCTTCCGCAGGTTGCGGGCCACGAAGCACTGTCCCCAGCATAGCATAGTATCCTGGCAGGGCTGCGCTTTAGGGCGAGGGCAATTGCTCGCTGTGTGTGATGAGTGATCTTCATACCAAGACAGCGCTCCTCGTCTGCCGCATTGCTGGCGACCAGAGCGCCGAGATCTGGTCGCGGCGGCTCTCGTCATTCTGGCACTGACAGGGTAACCCTGACTTGGCATACACTGTTCGCCTGCTACCTGCATGCCGCTTCCAGCAGTAGACTTAAGTGGCACGACTAAGAGCAAGGAGTATCATCATGCTTAACTTCTTTCTATAGCTGCTATTCGGGAGGTGTAACGATGGCGCGTATACAGCAGTTCAGCGTGGAGGATGCCCGTCGCGTTGGCGCGGCGCTCGGGGTCGATTGGCAGCAGGTCGATGTGGAGCAGTTCCGGCGCGGGCTGGAGGTTGAGCTCGAGCACGGCACGCGTGACCCCGAGACGAATGTGACCGGTGACGACCTCAACCTGACCGGCAAGATCGCGTGGGCTCATCTCAAAGAGTATCCCGACTACTACACCCGCCTCGACGCCCTTGAGGCTGAGGCCGAGGCATACTGGAAGACACGGCGCTAAGCTGCTGGTTTACCCAGCACTCTATGTCGCAAGCGCCGACACGGCGCCTGCCAGCAGCTGCTGCGCCTTGACGAAAGGATCCGAATCGTGGGCAATGGAACTGAGCGCGCGAAGGGCAAGGTGGAGGAGGTCAAAGGGGCGGTGAAGGAAGGCGTCGGCGATCTGATCGGCGACGAGCAGATGGAGGCGGAAGGACACGTTCAGAAGGTCGAAGGCCAGGCCCGCCAGGCCGTGGCGAAGGCGGGGGAGCAGGCCAAAGGCATCGGCGAGGAGATCGCGGGCAAGGGAGAAGGCGCTGTCGGCAGCCTGATCGGCAACGAGCAGATGCAGGCCGAAGGCAAGGCGAAAGAGCTGAAGGGCAAAGGCCGCCAGAAGGCGAACCAGTAGGCCTCATCGTACAGGGCCGCAGCGCTGCGTACTCGGAGTAGCGCTGCGATCACGAAACCGATCATCGCCAGGAGCCAAACGCAGATGACGTAGATCGTAACATTCCGTTTGATCTTATTGTTCTGGCTCATGAATTACTCCCTACACCCTCCACTGCTGAGCAGCGATTTCTCCAGAGTGACAGAAGAGGGAGTAAAGCGTTGCGCCGCACCTACTCGGCGTCGAGCACCTCGTCTACGCTCACATCAAACCCGTCGAGGAACTTGGACACGGCACGGTCCCCACGGCGGAAGATGCCGTACCCTCCAGCACAAGAACCGTGATGGTGTTGTCAAGCGGGTTGACGATCCAGTACTCAGGGATGCCAGCGCTGGCATAATCCGCTCGCTTGACCTTGGTGTCGCGCTCAGGGTCATCCTCACTGACAACTTCGACGACCAGATCTGCGCCAAGCCAGAAGCGATTTTGACGCCGCGGGTCGCGGGCATCACCTTTTTCCCAGCTCAAACGCAGGTTTTCCTGGCGTGCGTCAATTGCCATAGCCCATGCCCTTCCAAGGCGACCACTGCTGGGCACAGTATAGCTGGAGCACCGTCCTCCACGCAACGCCGCTGCTACACGCGACCGTACTTCAGGCACAGAAAGGTTTTACAACTTTGGTGACATAGACCTGCCAGGCCAGCCGCTCGAGCATCGTCTGCCAGGCGGCCCGATCGACCCAGAGCGCCGCCACCACCCAGGTCGTCGCGCCGTTGGATGTGGCGAGGGCCTGCAGCTCCGTCTGCACCACCCCCACCACCTGGGCCTCGGCAATCCGTTTCTGCCCCACCGCAGCCAGATCGGCTTCCGTCCGCGGGCCGGGGGCTGAGTCAGCGGTGTTTAAGCTCCAAAAGTGCGCAAGAGCCGGTCATCTCACACCCGGCTTGATATTCTGGTTGATGTGGAAGAGGTTGGTCGGGTCGTAGCGGGCCTTGATCTGGGCCAGCCGGGCATAGTTCTCGCCATACGCCGCCTTGACCATAGCCTCGCCCTCGTCCATGATCATGTTCACGTAGCCCCCGCCCGCCGAGTGGGGGTGCAGTGCCGTCCAGTAGTCTCGGGCCCACGCGATCATGCGCTCATTGTTGGCCGGGTCCGGGTCAACGCCGACGATCACCTCGGCGAAGCTCGCGTCGCGGAAGCTGAAGGCCGTCTCATTCTTGCCGACCCGCTGCGCCGCGCCGTTGATCGGGTAGAGGTGCATCGTCGATTGCATCGTCGGGAGCTGCGCGCCATACTTGATGTGCAGGTCGATCGCGCTGTCGCTGAGCTCGCGGAAGAAGTCCGCCTTCCAGTACCACTGCAAGCCCGACGGGAAGAGCCCATCGAATATGCTCTGGAGCGCCGGCCACGGGATCGGCCCCGCGGCGTCGATGGCCGGCGGGCTGAAGGCGCGGATGGGCCGGAAGCGCTCCTCGGCCTGCTCGAGCGGGCCGCTGTAGCACCAGACGATGGCGCACATCTTCTGGAGGTGAAACGCCTCTGGGAATGTCGGCGCGGGCGGCACGGTGACAAAGGCGAACCAGCCGTTGATGTCCTCGGGCGCGCTGAGGATGAAGTCGCGCCAGAAGTGCAGCAGGTCGGACGCCTGCTCCATCGGCCAGAACATCGGCCCGCCGTAGACGATGCTGATCGGGTGGAGCTGGAACAGGAACGAGGTGACCACCCCGAAGTTGCCGCCCCCGCCGCGCACCGCCCAGAACAGATCGGCGTGCTCATCGGCGTTGGCGCTCACGACGCTGCCGTCTGCCAGGACCATCTCCACGCCGAGGAGGTTGTCGATGGTCAGGCCGTAGGTGCGCGCGAGATAGCCGATCCCGCCGCCCAGCGTCAGCCCGCCGACGCCGGTGCTGGAGACGAAGCCGCTGGGTGTGGCCAGCCCGAAGGCATGGGTGGCGTGGTCCACCTCGCCCCAGGTGCAGCCACCCGCGACGCGCACCGTGCGCGCGACCGGGTCCACATGGATGCCCTTCATGTGTACCAGGTCGATCACCACGCCGCCGTCGACGCTGCCGAGGCCGGGGCCGCTGTGGCCGCCGCCCCGAATGGCTAGCGGGAGCTGCTGTGCGCTGGCGAAGGTGACCGTGGCGATCACATCGGCCACGTCCACGCAGCGCGCGATCAGCGCCGGCCGCTTATCAATCATCCCATTGTAGAGCTTGCGGGCAGCCTCATAGCCCGCATCGCCCGGGCGGATCAGCTCGCCGCGCAGGCGCGACCCGAGCTCCTGCACCACCGCATCGTCCAGGCTAACTGTGCTCCGCTCCTTCTGGGTCATCGACACAGGGGGCCTCCTCTCGCGTTCGATGGTTCTGTACAACGGGGCTTTCGCTCCGTTGCACCCAGCGTAGCAGCGGGGGCGTGAGCAAAGCGTTGGGCCAGGCGTGATCCTGCGCCCAATTGGAGGTAGGCCATCGCCCCGCCGGCCTGTGGTCGTGACCAGGGCGTTAGCGTGGTGCCAGCAGCGCCCGGGCTGACTGGAGATCCGGGGTCGCGAAGCCTTCGGTGAAGGACGCGTAGCACGCGCCCAGGAGGCGCGTCGCGTCGTCGGCGTGCGGCTGGGTGCGCAGCAGAAGCGCCAGGCTCGTCGCCGCGCGGAGCTCGAGCATACGGGTCTGCTGCGCCCGCGCGATCGTGAGCGCGCGGCGATAGGCCGCCTCGACCTCGGCCGTGGCGGCGCCGCCCGCGAGCAGCAGATCGCCGCGCAGGCGCTGCAGCTCGGCGTCCCACCAGCGCTCATTGTGCGCGCGCGCCTCGGCCATCCCCGCGTTGACAGCGGCCAGGGCCTCGTCCGTGCGCCCGGCCCGGCCGCAGACCTGCGCCAGCAGCCCAAAAAAGTACGGCAGGCGCAGCCGGGCCCCCGTCACCGTGAAGGCGGCGATCGACGCGCGCAGATCCGCGATATTGGCGTCATCGGGCAGGGCGCAGGCCTGGGCATAGCAGACCAGAATGTCCATCCAGGCCCGATAGTAGGGCACCTTGAACTCGGCCGCGAGCGCCAGCGTCTGCGTGGCCTGGGCCCCCGCCGTGGCTTCGTCGGCGCAGAGCTGATAGAGCAGCGCCAGGTAGGCGGCGGCCAGAACCTGGTTGAACGGCTGGTCGAGCTCGTGGGCCAGCCGGACCGCGTCGAGCGCGGTGCGGAGCGCCGCCTCGGGGGCGCCCAGCAGCCACAGCCCGTGCGCGTGCCAGGCCCGCGCATGCACCGCGTAGTTCCAGCCCTGCTCCTCCATAATGCGTTGAATCTGGGTTGGGTCGTGGGTGGCAATCATCTGCGCAAACTCGGCGCTCGCCGCGCTGATCTGGCCGAGATGGAGGCGCGAGCCAGTCAGCATGATCCCGGCCACCAGGGGCGGTGGGGTGCCGTGGGTGCGCTGGTACAGGCGCTGGAGATCCTCGGAGACCAGCTGCACGTGCTCTAGCCTGGCCTGCACGACATAGAGCGATTGGAGGCCATAGCACACCTGCGCGCGCTGCATATCGTCGCCGACCAGATCACAGAGGGTCAGCGCGCGCGTGAGCAAGCGCTCCACCTCGGGCGAGGTCCAGCCTTTGGTCATCCGGTAGAGCGGCGCCAGCGCCAGCTGCAAGGTCAGCTCCTGCGCGTCGCGCTGCGCCCCGGGCGGCAGCTGCTCGAGGAGCAGCAGCCCGCGCACGAGCAGCGCGATGGCGTCTTCGTTCGCATAGAGCCGCTGGGTGGCCACGGCGGCGCGCTGATAGTGCTCGATGGCGGGCTGCGCCATCCCCGCGCGCTCATACTGGGCCGCGATCTCGCCACTGATCGGGGCCGGTGCGTCAGCGGCGGTCGCTTCGAGGGCCCGCGCGATGCGGTGGTGCAGCAGACGGCGCTGCGGCGCGCTCAGCTCGGCGTAGGCGACCTCGCGCAGCTTGTCGTGCGTGAAATCGTAGCGATTCACCCCCTGCTCGCGCACAATTCGCTTCTGCCAAAGTTCGTCCAGTACACCCGCGGCGTGCGCTTCGTCGACCTGACCGGCCTCGCGCAACAAGTCGAGCGTGAAACCGCGCCCGATGGCCGCGGCCAGAGCGACCAGCGCGCCGGCGGGCGCCGAGAGCTGCGCCAGGCGACTGGCGATGACTGCATGCACGCGGGGCGGCAGGGGCGACGTGTCGAGCGCCGTGGCGGGCGTGCTGCCCAGACCCCATCCGTCCTCCGCGGGCGCAGAGGGCTGGGCGCCGAGCCCCCCGCGCACGGTCTCGACGACGAACAAGGGGTTCCCCTCCGTCTCGCGATAGAGCCACATGGCCGCATCCACATCCAGCTCGTGACCGGTGATCTGCGTCGCCAGGCGGGCCGTCTCCGCCGCGTCCAGGGGCGCCAGGGTCAGCTCGGTGACCGGGATGGTGCGGCGCAGATGCAGCAGCAAGGTCCGCAGCGGGTGGTGGGGTGGGACTTCTTCGGCCCGCGCGGTGCCGACGATCATGAGCCGCGCCCGGGGGTCAAAGCGCAGGAGAAAATGCACCCACTCGACCGTCTCCTGGTCGCACCACTGGAGATCATCGATCACCAGCAGCAGCGGCTGCGGCGCGGCGAGCACCGCGCGGGCGAGCGCCTCGAAGAAGCGCTGGCGCTGGCCGTACTCGCTCAGCGGCTCGGGCGGCGGCAAACCCGGCTGCGCCGCCAGGAGCTCGGGGAGGATGCGCGCGGCTTCGGTGCGCCACACAGGATCCAGCTGCGCGAGCTGTGGGAAGAGTACCGAGTTGCGCAGCCAATCCGTCACCGGCGCGAGCGAGAGCTGGCCCTCGGCCGCGTAGCAGCGGGTTCTCGCCGCGCTGCCCCCCTGCCGCGTAGCCCAGGTCAGCAGCTCCTCGGCCAGGCGCGATTTGCCGATGCCTGCCTCGCCGCTGATGAGCGCGAAGCCGGGTCCGCCGGCGTGGGACTCGCGCCACGCCGCCTGGAGCTGCTGCCACTCGCGCTGCCGGCCGACCAGGCGCAGCTCGGCGGCGCGCGGCGACAGGCCGTTCAGCTCGGGCGCTTCCGGCGCGTCCAGCTGCAGCAGCCGCTCGTACACGTCGCGTGTCGGCTGGCTTGGGGCGACGCCGAGCTCGCGCTGCAAGCGCGTGGCGCTGGAGTGGAAGAGGCGCAGCGCGCCCGCCCGGTCGTTGTTGAGCGCTAGTAGGCGCATCAAATCGCGGGTCACCACCTCGTCGAGCGGGTCGTCCTGGAGCAAGCGCTGCGCATAGCGAATCGCGTCGGCGTAGTCGCGCCGCTGCTCCAGGAGCCGGATCAGCTGGGTGAGCGCGTGGCGATGCTGCTGGCGCAGCCGCTCGCGCTCGGGGACGATCCAGTCGTCGTAGCAGCTGGGGAGCAGATCCGCGCGGTAGAGGTGGGCGGCCTGCTCCAGGGCGGTGCGTTGGTCGTCCGCGCGCGTGGTCGTGGCCGCCACGGCCAGCGTATGCTCAAATGCGGCCACATCGAGCTGGAAGGGCGCCTCGGTCCGCCAGCGCACGGTGCTGGTATCCGCGACCAGGTAGCGATCCGCGTCAGGCAAGGCCTGGCGCAGCTCATGCAGCAGCTGGCGCAGATTGGTCCGCGCCTGTGACTCCGGGGAGTCCGGCCAGAAGAGAAACGCGAGGTGCTGGCGCAGCTGCGGGGCCTCACGGTGCAGCACGAGGTAGGCGAGCAGCGAGCGCAGGCGCGCGGTAGCGATACTGACAACCGGCTCCTCGCCGTACGCGAGGCTGAAATCACCAAGCAACCGTAGGTGCAGTATCGGCATCATCGTCGCTCTCGCCAAGGGTGGTGCGTATGAGCTTCGCCCTTGCCTAGAGGCCTGAGGTAATGGAAAAGGGGTTTAGCGACAGTGAGGGTATGCCATTGAGTATACCTCGGAAGTCAAGGATCGGTCCGCCATTGCGGTAGCTGGGAGGGCCGGGGCTTTGGACGGGAGTTATTTAACTGCCACCCCGGGTTTCATATTCTCATATGTGGGTTAAGTTGCCCGGTACTATTATCAATATAATCCTCAATGTGCCAGGAGATGATATGTCTACCGAGCAGGCGAATAGGGCTGTTGAACACATGTTCGCTTTCGCTACTGCGGGCGCGGGGGCTTCCTTTAGTATCAAGACGTTCGTACCACTCCCGGTGGTAGATGCTGTCCCGCAGACCCTCATTGTGAAGGGCATGTCTGATCAGCTAGCATCTATCTATGGGTATAACAAGCTGAAGGGCCTGACTGTTTTTACCGGCGTTCTCGTCGCGGCGGGCAGCGGCGTCAAGCTGGCCAGCGAAGTGATCACGTTTGTCCCTTTCGCCGGGCCGTCCACGAGCGCGGTGACCGCCTTTGGTCTCCATATGCTCACCGGGGTGGCACTGATCATCACGTTCGAGCTGCTCCAGAAGGGGGCTATCGCCGAGGACTATATCAAGACCACCAGCGTCGACGAGATCGCTCACCTGCTCGGCCTGGCCTCCCGGGCCCTGCTCAATATTCTGCGCGGCGACGATCGGGCTGAGGCGATCAGCGTGGCGGTGGACACCTTCAGCCTGAAGATGGCGTAGGGCTCACAGGCAACCTGGCGAGATCAGCGCGCCCCTGGC
>JAAXUL010000975.1 GCA_013336035.1 Chloroflexales bacterium | reverse complement strand
CGGAGGGGTGGCGTGCCAGGGCGCTGATTCTGGCGGGCGCCGGCCTGTGGCTGAGCGCGCTGCAGCGGCTGATGGAAGGGTCGCCCGCCGGCGTGGCGGGCTGGCTGCGCGCCCTGGGGCTGCTACTGGTGGGGGCCCTGCCTCTGGTGGGGGCCCTGGGGGCATGGGCAGGGGGCGCGTTGCCTGATGATCTGGCCGGCTGGCTCATCCCGCCCGTGGCCTACCTGGCGGCAGCGGGGGCGCTGGGGGGCGGGGTGCGCTTGCGCGGGTGAGCGGTGCCCGCCGACCGCTGCTGGTAGCCGTCAGCGGGCACGCACCCGGCGCGGACGTCCGGCGTCCTTGCTACGCCGCGTCCACGGTCTTATAGCCGCCGCGGCCCTTTGGCGTGAACGAGTCGGTCAGATTGTTGATGATCGCGCTGGCGAGCTGCAGCTCGGTGCGGAGCAGACTACGGAGGCCCTGGGAGTCGCGCTCGTGCCACTGCTCGAAGATATCGGAGATCGTGCTGCTGACGAGCTGGATATAGTCGAGCTGTAGGCGCTGCCCGCCGGGCATATAGATGCGGCGCACCTCGACCGAGACGGGCTCCATCTCGGCGGCCTCGGTGGGGTAGTAGCGCTGGAAGGCGCTCTGGACGGCGCGCTGGAACATACGCACCAGCTCGACATCGCTGCGCTCGCCCTGGCCATTCAGCGTGGCTGTGTAGGTCCAGGTCAGGTCGAGGGGCTCGATAGGGAGCTCGCGGCCTTCGGCGATCAGCTGATGCACGGGCGACCAGCTGAAGCTCAGCTCGAGGTAGGGTGGGATATTCTCACTGGTGAGCGGCTCGTCGTGTTCGGGGAACAGCTCAATCTTGCATGTCCGGTCGTGGGTGGCCGGGATCACGCTCTCGATGAAGGCGTGCTCGTGCAGGCCCACGGCCAGCCAGGCGTCCTCTAGCCCCGTCACCAGATCATCATAGGTCAGCATCCATAGGCTCCCGCTGTCGGAGGTTGTCGTGCTATTGTACCGCCGATAGCACAGGGGGGCAACAGGGCCGCCGATCTGGCACTCTTTTCGGATGAGTGCTAGAATGGGCTTGACAAACCCGCGCGCATTCGGTACTATACACGGCGGTTAGCACTCTCGGCCAAAGAGTGCTAACCGCCTCACTTGTGAGCAGTTCTTATAGTCCTGAAGCGTTATGGAGGGATAGCTATGTCCGACTTCCGGATCCGACCCCTCGGCGACCGCGTGGTGGTCAAGCCGGCGGAGCGCGAGGAGAAGACCAAGGGCGGCATTTTCCTGCCCGACACCGCCAGCAAAGAGCGCCCCATGGAGGGCACCATCCTCGCCGTTGGCGAGGGCCGCCGCGACGACGCCGGGAAGCTCATCCCGATGAACGTCACCGCCGGCGACAAGGTGCTCTTCGCCAAGTACAGCGGCACCGAGTTCAAGGTCGACGAGGTCGAGTACCTAATCCTGTCGGAGAAGGATATCCTGGGCATTATCCAGGGCTAAGTGTGTAGGAGATAACCTGTGCCCAAGCAGATCTATTTCAACGAAGAGGCTCGCCGCGCACTTAAGCGTGGTGTCGATATGGTCGCCGATGCGGTGAAGACCACCCTCGGGCCCCGCGGCCGCAATGTCGCCATCGACAAGAAGTTCGGCTCGCCCACCGTCACCCACGACGGCGTCACCGTCGCCAAAGAGATCGAGCTGAAGGACCCCTTTGAGAACATGGGCGCCCAGCTCCTCAAAGAGGCGGCCACCAAGACCAACGACGTGGCCGGCGACGGCACCACGACCGCCACGGTCCTGGCCCAGTCGATCGTCACCGAGGGCCTCAAGGTTGTCGCCGCCGGCGCCAACGCCATGCTGCTCAAGCGCGGCCTCGACAAGGGCGCCGAGGCGCTGGTCGCCACGATCCGCGCCGCCGCCACCCCCGTGCGCGACCGCGCCGACATCGCCCACGTGGCCACCAACTCGGCCGCCGACAGCGAGATCGGCGAGCTGATCGCCGAGGTGATGGAGAAGGTCGGCAAGGACGGCGTGATCACCGTCGAGGAGTCCAAGGGCGTCGCCTTCGAGAAAGAGTACACCGAGGGCATGCAGTTCGACCGGGGCTACATCTCCGGCTACATGGTCACCAACGTCGAGCGCCAGGAGTCCGAGCTCGAGGACCCCTACATCCTGATCACCGACAAGAAGATCAGCAGCATCCAGGAGATCCTGCCGGTCCTCGAGAAGGTGCTCCAGGTGACCAAGAACTTCGTGATCATCGCCGAGGACATCGACGGCGAGGCCCTGGCCACGCTGGTGGTGAACAAGCTGCGCGGCACGATCAACGCCCTGGCCATCAAGGCCCCGGGCTTCGGCGACCGCCGCAAGGCCATGCTCCAGGACATCGCCATCCTCACCGGTGGCACCGTGATATCCGAGGAGGTCGGCCGCAAGCTTGATAGCGCCACGATCGACGATCTGGGCCGCGCCCGCAAGGTGGTCGCCACCAAGGACGACACCACGATCGTTGAGGGCAAGGGCGACGAGACCGCCATCCGCGCCCGCATCGAGCAGATCCGCGCCCAGATCGAGACCACCACCAGCGACTTCGACCGCGAGAAGCTCCAGGAGCGCCTGGCCAAGCTTGCCGGCGGCGTCGCGGTGATCAAGGTCGGCGCGGCCACCGAGCCCGAGCTCAAAGAGAAGAAGCACCGCGTCGAGGACGCCCTCAGCGCCACCCGCGCGGCCGTCGAGGAGGGCATCGTCGCCGGCGGCGGCGTCAGCCTGATCAACGCCATCAGCGCCCTCGATGGGGTTAAGGTCGACCACGAGGATGAGAAGGTCGGCCTGACCATCCTGCGCCGCGCCCTCGAGGAGCCCCTGCGCATCCTGGCCCGCAACGCCGGCGAGGATGGCGCGGTGATCATCGCCAACGTCCGCCGCTACCAGCAGGAGAAGGGCGATAAGACGCTCGGCTACAATGTGCTGACCAGCGAGTACGGCAGCATGATCGAGCAGGGCATCATCGACCCGGTCAAGGTCACCCGCAGCGCCGTGCAGAACGCTGTCTCGATCGCGGGTATGATCCTCACCACCGAGGCCCTGATCACCGACCTGCCCGAGGAGAAGGGCGCCGGCATGCCTGGCGGCATGGGCGGTATGGGCGGTATGGGCGGCGGGATGGACTTCTAGGAAGTGGGTTATTCAGGGAGGGCAATGCCCTCCCTGTGACTCTACCTTGAGGAGAGCGGGGAGGGCAATGCCCTCCCCGCTCTTTCCTTATTCTCCCTACGGCATCCAGCGGTACTCGAGGCTGGGCGGCCGCGGGTCGGTGATCGCCCGCAGCCCGAGCGGGTCGGCGGACTGCTGGGGCTGGCTCAGGCGGCTCAGCAGCAGCGAGCGCAGCGAGGTGCTCTTC
>JAAXUL010000252.1 GCA_013336035.1 Chloroflexales bacterium | reverse complement strand
ATCGCCGATGGTGCCGACCACGGCGTCGCCGAGCACCAGGCCCAGGATCAGGGCCGAGACGATGGTCACCTCGTAGCTCTCGAAGATGTCGGCGGCCATGCCGGCGCAGTCGCCCACATTGTCGCCCACCAGGTCGGCGATCACGGCGGCGTTGCGCGGGTCGTCCTCGGGGATGCCGGCTTCGACCTTACCGACCAGGTCGGCGCCCACGTCGGCAGCCTTGGTGTAGATGCCGCCGCCCACGCGCATAAAGAGCGCGATGATCGAGCCGCCAAAGCCGAAGCCGAGCAAGGCGTCGGGGGCGGCGATGCCGAAGACGATGAAGATCAGCGTGCCGCCCAGCAGGCCCAGGCCCACCGTGAGCATACCGGTGACCGAGCCCGAGCGGTAGGCCACCTGCATGGCCGGGTTGTAGCCCTTGCGCGCCGCCGCCGCCACACGGACGTTGCCCTCGACAGCAACGTTCATGCCGACGAAGCCTACGGTGTACGAGAAGAGCGAGCCCATCAGGAAGGCGATCGCACGCCCGATCGAAACCCAGAGCGTCGCCGCCTCTTTGGTGCCAAAGCGCTCGACTGCCTCGGCTGTGGGCGGGATGATAAATACGCTTGCCGCGAGCACGAAGGTGAAGACAACGATCAGGACCGAGATAGTGCGGAACTGCCGGGCCAGGTACGCGTTGGCGCCCGATTTAATGAAGCCCCAAACCTCCTGCATTTTTGCAGTGCCTTTATCCTGGCTGAGAATCTGGGCCCGCAGGAAAAAGGCGTACGCGATGCCGAGAATTGAGATCCCGAGCACCATCCATACAGCGGCCTGCTCAAACGTGGTAAGTCCTTCCAGCATCGTACAACTCCTTCGTTGCGGCGGCGGGCCAACAAATGCTTGACGCTTATGCTACGGCGGCGGGGCCGTGTCGAGGCGAGTACGGCGCCGTCGAGGAAGCGATCTAAGGGTAGTTGCTGCTGAAATTATTTGTGCAACGGAGCGGTCTGCGACGGGGCTATTCTAACATCCCTCTGCGCGATTGTAAAGCACAGCACAACCGACCGGGCCTGATGTTAGAGGCACGCCGATGTTTGGCAAAGGTTGTGCAAAAACAGAACAGGGAGGGCAGAGCCCTCCCTGTGATCCGCGGATTATCCCGACTTAGCGCACGACCATCGGCAGCGCCACGGTGCTCTGTGAGGTAAGGCGACCCTTGCCCGTATAGTAGCTGCTGTTGCCCGCGCTGTCGGTGGCCCGCACAATGAAGCGGGCGCTGGTCGGCTTCACCGGCAAGATGGCGGTATACACGCCGGCAGGCCCCTCTCTGAAGCTCACCGGGGCCCAGGTGTCGCCGCCCGCGACATAGATCGCGCTCACGTCCAGGGCCCCATCCGGGCCGCCCGTGTCCGAAGCCTCCACCACGACCAGGGTCTCATTGGCGGCGGCCAGGCTGCCGGTGCTCGCCGGGGCTGCCCGCACCGATACCGACTGAATGACCGGCGCGTCTATGTCGGCGTCAAGGGCGTCGGCCGTGGCGTTGCTCACCGTCGGATCATCGTAGGTCACCTGGAAGACCATCTGCGTGTACGGACGCAGCAGCCCCGTCTTGCCGTCGGCGTCGGCGCGCAGCTGAGCCGCAAACGAGGTCAGCTGGTCGCGCTGCCCGTCGCCCTCGCCCACTGTGCTGAAGCCGAAGAACTTGTCGGGGTACCAGACGCCGGCCCCCGCCCGGAAGTCGGGCTCGAGCGTGCGGCTGACAATCGGGGTGAGCTCGAGGGTCTCGGTGGCCACCTGGGTGATCTGGGGGTCGAAGGCCGGCCGCGCGCCATAGCTGCCGCGCAGGAAGACCGCATCGACCACCCTCAGGCGCTGGCTCCCATCGTTGTTGCGGGCGCCGATGTCGTAGGCGAAGGTGGGCAGGGTGGGCATGCCCACCTGGCTGTTGCTGAAGACGCGCACGCGCTGGATGGGGAAGCCGCCCAGCTGGTTGAACTCGTCCGTCACCGTGAAGTCGTTCTCGTCGAGGTCGAGCACCTGGCTGCCCGTGCGGGCAATGTCCCTGTAGTCCGATGGGTCCAGGTCGATCGTGAAGGTGAGTGTGCGCGTCAGACGCCCGGTCAGGCTATCGGGCGCCCTGGGCACACGGGTCTCGAGGGGCGCCGAGTTCGGCTGATCCGGCCGCGGGTCCTCGGCGGGCGGTGGCAGCGGGTTGCTGAAGTCCATCCTGAGAAAGGGCAGCCCGTAGAGGTTCATGACGTTGACGACCTTGTAGTCGTAGGCGCTCAGGCTGGCGGCGTTGCGCACATAGCGCTGCTTAGCCTGCATCAGGGCCTCGCCGGTCGTCGCGCCGATCCGGTACGTGGTGGTGCTGTCGCGCACCTCGCGCGCCAGCTCCTGGGTGTAGAGCACCGCCAGGCGCTCGGAGTAGTCGATGCCGTCGGCGGTGCCGTAGCCGTAGCCGGTGTTGCCGACCCAGTTGCCGCCGTGGCTGTTCAGGGCCTGGGGGAAGTCGGCCTGGTACCGGTAGAGGAGGTTCAGGTCGCCCGTGGACAGCACGGCGCCGTCGAAGAGGTTGTAGCCGCTGTGGCAGCCCACCGAGTAGCCCAGGGTGCTGCCAAAGTAGAGCGGCTGGGTTATCGGGGTCGCGTAGACCGGGTCGAGCAGGCGCCGCGCCAGGAAGTTGCCGGCCGAGTGCACCGCCGGCAGCAGCTGCCAGTGGTCGAAGTGGGCGTTCACCGAGCTCAGCGCGATCGGGGCTGTGCCGCTGATAAAGCCCGTAGCGGGGGGGGGGAGGTCGGCGTCCAGCCGGCCGTCGAACCAGGCCTGCTCGACATCCGGGCGCTGCCATAGGTCGTTGTTCAGGTAGTTGAACTCTGCCGTGACCAGCCCCGTGCTGCGCAGGATGTCCCCGATCTGGGCGGTCTCGTCCTTCAGAAAATCATAGCCGCCGGCAAAGACCTGCCTGGGCGGGGGCTGCGCCCTGGAGTGCGTCGCGTCGATGACCAGCTTGGACGACAACGCCATGAGGTTGGCGTAGAAATCTAGGTATTGGGCGATCTGAGAGGGCGACTCGACGATGCGGCCCACGGCCAGGCGCGGCAGGTAGAAGGGGAAGCCGTAGAAGCGGTAGGGCCGCCCCGCGCCGTAGACGTTGTCGGTCAGCAGCATGCGGTTGCGCAGGGCCGCGCCCTGGGCGCTGTTGGGGTCGATAATGCCGTTCGCCTCGACCGACTTGAGGTAGGTCGCGTAGTCGGCCTCGTTGGCGATCGTGGTCAGGTCGGGCACCCGGTAGAAGGGGAGGCTATCGTCGCCGCCGACCAGCACGATGTTGCGCAGGTTGGGGAAGGCGATCGGCTGGATCTCGGTCCCGATGTAGAAGTCTGCCTCCGCCCTCGTGGTCCCCGGGCCTGAGACACCGTCGGTGGTCGCGGCCTCGATCACATGATCGATCAGCCCGGCCACGTAGTTCGCGTAGAGCGGGTTGCCCCGGTTGCTGTCCCAGAGCCGGTAGACGTCGCTGATCGCCTGGGTGCCGCTCACCGGCAGCAGCGCGCTCAGGTCGATCACGACGCCAGGCTCCACCGGATCCCCAGCGGCGACGGGGCCTGGCTGAGATATCCGATTCAGGCTGTTTGTGATCGAGCTCACGCTGGCCCCTTCGGGGGGGTACGTCTGGTTCATCCGGAACGAGTTGTAGATGTAGAGGGTTGTGATGTCAGAGATCGGGGCGGTCAGCCTGAACGTCGGGATATTGATCGACACCTCGGGCGCGGGCGGGGGCTCGACTAGCCCGCTGTCGGCTAGCTCGATGGTGAGCCTGTAGGGGTCGGTGCTGAACTGGCCGTTGCTGGTCGCCACGACCACATAGTAGGTGCCGGGCAGCCAGAGCAGGGTGTCGATCGACTCGCTCTTGGTGCCGCCGTTGGCGCTGATCGCCGAGATGCTCGACCCGATCGCCGAGATGCTCGACCCGATCGCCGAGATGCTCGACCCGATCGCCGAGATGCTCGACCCGATCGCCGAGATGCTCGACCCGATCGCCGAGATGCTCGACCCGACCTGGGTGATGCCGTCAAGGCCTGTGTCAAACTGATCAATGCTCTGGCTCGGGTCGATGCCGCCGCCCAGAACCAGGTCGTAGTCGGCTGGAAGCCCGTCGAGGGTGATCTTTACCTTCGAGGCCGGCCCCGAGACCTGAACCTGGAAGTAGTCTACGTCGGTCGAGGTGCCGATCGTGCCGGTGACCACCTGGGACCAGCTGAGGGGCTCGAGGTCGCCGATTGCCTCGGCGCCTTCGATAGCGTCATTAGCGGCCTCGCCTGGCGCCTCCTGCTCGGTGTAGCCGGGCAGCTGCGGGATCTGGCTGAGGGCCGGCGGCCTGGCCTCAGCGGCGCGGGCTACGGGGGCCTGAGATCGCAGGCCGAGGGGCATGAGGGTCAGGGCCACGAGCAGCAGCGCGGTGAGATGGCGTGAAGATCGCATCGGGCGGGCCTCCTTCAAGCTCCCTGAGCGCTAGCACGGAATCTGACACAGAATGTCGAGCCTACGTTGGTGCTACCCTAGCTCACGCGCCAGCGCAAGGTCGCGCTGGGCGTCAAGCTCGGCAAAGATCGTCGCGGCTTCGACGCGAGCGGCGGCGAAGGCGGGGGCATCGCCGTGGGCACGGGCCAGGTGGGCCTGCTGGTAGCGGGTTCGCCCCAGCTCGTAGCGATTATCGAGCTGGGCCAGGGCAGCGCGGCTCGCCTCGAGGTGGGCGCAGGCGGCGTCAAGGTCGCGGCGGGCCAGAGCGATCTGCCCGCTCACGCGCAGGGCGATAGCCTCTTCGGCGGCCATCCCCAGCTCGGCGGCCAGGGTGTGTGAGCGCGCAGCATAGGCCTCGGCGGCGTCAAGGTCGCCCAGAGCCAGGGCGGCCTCGGCGGCGTAGCGCAGCGCGTCGGGCAAGAAGTTGCGAGCCTTGATGCGCTCGTAGGTAGAGAGGGCCGTGCCCACAAGCGCGATGGCCTCAGCCGGGCGGCCCTGGAGCAGCAGCACCTCGGCGCGGTTGGCTGTCGTAACGGCCACGCCGAGGGCCGAGCCCATGCGCCCAAACATCTCGCTGCTGAGCTTATAGAGCTCGCCCGCCCGCTCGAGCTGGTTGCGGCCCACCAGCACCACCGCCAGGTTGTTGGTCGTGCGAGCGATTGCCTGCACATCGCCGATGCTCTCGCTGATCCGTAGGCTCTGCTCGTAGCTGGTGATTGTCTCGGACCAGCGCCCCAGGTTGAGGTAGACCTGGCCGAGGTTGTTGAGGGCATCGCTCTGGCCGCTGAGGATATTGAGCTTGGCAAAGAGGTCGCGCGCCTGCTCGAGGGCGCCGATGGCCTGGATCAGCTCTCCCTGGTCGCGGTAGATGTTGCCGACCAGCTTGAGGGCGTGGGCCTGATCGGCCAGCCGGCCCACCTGCGCGGCGAGGCCGAGGCCCATCCGCGCCCACTCCATCGCTAAGGTGTACTCGCCCTGCCGAAAGTAGATCCCCGAGCCAAGGATGTAGCAGCGGGCGGTCTCGCCCCGCAGATCGGCTGTGGCCCGCGCCATGCCGGTCTGCAGCCAGATGAAGGCCTCATCGTAGCGCGAGCGGCGCTCCTCGACCATGGCCAGGAGCCGGTGGAGGCGCAGCCAGCGCTCGGAGGCGGCAGTGGCCAGCCTGAGGGCCTCGCGCAGGTGGGCCTCGGCGTCGTCGTACTCGCCGAGCAGCAGCCTCAGGTCGCCGCTACGCTCGTGGAGCGTGGCCACCTGGTCGGTGAGCCACGCCGGGTCGGCCTGCTCCGACAGGCGCGGGGCGATCTCAAGGGCCGCCGCATAGAGGGCCAGGGCGTCACGGTTGGCGAAGCGGCGGGCCGCCTGGTCGGCGGCGCGCATGTGGTAGTCGAGGGCCGGCGCCCAATCCTCGGCCTGGAGGTAGTGCCAGGCCAGGATGGAGAGGCCGTCGTCGAGGTTGTCACGGCTGAGCTCTTCGATGCGGCGGGCCACCCGCCTGTGGAGCAGGCGGCGGCGCGCGTAGAGGATGCCCTCGTAGGCCACATCGCGCAGCAGCGCGTGTCGGAAGAGATAGGCCAGCGCCCGGTCGAGCTGCTCGGCCTGGATCAGCTCGAAGCCGACCAGGCGCTGCAGGCTCTCTTCGAGGCCAGCGGGCCCGGTGTAGACCCCCTCGACCACGGGGCGCTGGAAGCGCCGCCCGATCACCGAGGCCACATGGATCAGCTCCTGGCGCGGCTCGTCCAGCCGGTCGAGGCGGGCGATCAGCAGGCCCTCGATGCTCTTGGGCAGCTCGACCTCCTCGAGCTTACGGTCGATCTGCCAGGCCCCCGCGTGGTCGTGGCGCAGCACGCCCGCGGTCACCAGCGCCCGCACCAGCTCTTCGATGAAGAAGGGGTTGCCCTGGGTGCGGTCGAGCAGCGGCAGGATCGCCGGGGGCGGGCTGCCGCCGAGCAGGGCCGCCAGCAGGGCGGCGCTGTCGCGGGTCGAGAGCTCGCCAAGGGTCAGGCGCTCGGTGAGCGGCAGGTCGTCCCACGGGGCCTGGATCGGCGGCTCGGGCCTGTAGGTGAAGACCAGCAGCAGGGATAGCTGCTCGGCGGCGGCGGCGAGGCGGCCCATCAGCTCCTGCGAGGGCAGGTCGGCCCAGTGGGCGTCCTCGACCAGGACGAATAGCGGGTCACAGCGGGCCGAGCCCTGGAAGAGGGCGACCACCAGATCCTGGAGGCGATCATGACGCTGCTCTGGCGTGAGCGAGGCTGTCAGAGTGCTCTCCTCGACGCCAAGGCCGAGGGCGTCGCCGAGGAGCGGGGCGAAGCGCGCGAGCTCGGGGGCGATCTGTTCGATGCGCGCGGACAGGTGGGCGGACAGGTCAGGCGCCCCGAGGTTGTGGGCGCCCAGGCTGAGCAGGCCGCGCAGGGGGCCGCGCAGGGCGGCGTAGGGGGTGCGCTGCTCGTAGCTCTGGCACTCGCTGATCAAGATCTCGAAGGCCGGCACGCCGGGCTGCCCGGGGGCGACGCTCGAGGCCGCCAGACGCTGGAGCAGCTCCTCGGCGAGGCGGGTCTTGCCGGCGCCGGCCTCGCCCACGAGGGCCAGCACGCGACCGCGCCCGGCAAGGGCGGCGGCGCCCGCCTCGATCAGGGCTGAAAGCTCGGCGTCGCGACCGATCAGGGGCGCGGCGTTCAAGGCCGAGACGCGCCCTTCGTCGCGACCAGCCGAGGCGACCGCGGCGACCCTGAGGGCGCGGGCGGGGACGACAGGCCCGGGGATGCCCTTCAGCTGCAGGGTCGGCCCATCCACGAGCTCGATCTGGCCGGCCACGGCGGTGCGGGCGCTCGGCGATAGCAGGACCTCGCCATCGGCGGCGACAGACATCAGACGGGCCGCCAGGTTGACTGCCGGACCCATCACCGTGTATTCGTAGCGCGTGGCGCCGCCCACCCGGCCCGCGAACACGGTGCCGGTGTTGAGGCCGATCTTCTGTGATAGGGTGACAGGCGGGCCATGTGACCGGGTGACCGGGTGCGCCCTGAAGCCGGCCGTGGTTACCTGGTCACCTTGCCACTCTATCTCCTGGTCAGTGGCGGCCAGCAGCTCCTCAATCTCGGCATTCGCCTCATCTAGTGCCCCGGCGAGCTCGAGGGCGCAGCGGCCCGCGCGGGTGGGGTCATCCTCGTGGGCCATGGGGGCGCCAAAGAGGACCATGAGCTTATCGCCATGGGTGTACATATCCACCTTATTGACGATACCCTCGTAGCGGTGGACGACCTGCTGGGCGCGGCGGTAGTAGGCGTTGAAGACGGCCGCGGCCGTGTCGGGCGCCTGGTGCAGGCCGGCGAGGATGGCGCTGAAGTCGTGGACGTTGGCGAAGAGCACGCTGACCGGGCGGAACTCGCCCAGGCCGGTCTCGGTCGCCTCGAGAAAGCGGCGGGGGAGGCCACGGACCAGGTAGGGGCGCAGGGCGGTCAGCTCGTCTGCGAGGCGAGCGAGAGTGGAGAGATCGTCGGGTCCGGTGCGGGCCACGGGGTCCGGCGGGGGCGGCGGCAGGTCGGGGTGGGGCAGGGCCTCGAGCAGATGGAAGCCGCGGCCGGCGCGGCGCAGGGTGATCCCGGGGATCAGCTCGGCGGTCTGGTCGGTGACCACCACCTGGCCAGGCTCGGCGATCTCCTGGGCCATCGCCACGCGGTTGACCTCGGGGCCGGTGACCACCAGCTCGACGTGGGCCACATCGCCGACCTCGGCGGCGAAGACGCGCCCGCTGTGGACGCCGACGCGCAGGCGCAGCGTGAAGGTGCCGGCGCGGGTGCGCAGGTCGATAAACTCGTCCATACGGCGCTGCATCGCCAGGGCGGCGGCCGAGGCGGCGGCGCCGTTGACAGGGCCAAGGGCCTCGGCGTCGAAGAAGGCGGTGAGCGCGTCGCCGCCAAACTTGAGCAGCACGCCCTGGCGGGCGTGGACCTCGGCGATCAGGGCGTCGAAGAGACGGCTGACCACGGCGCTGACCTCCTCGGCGCCCTGGCGGCCCAGCACGCTGAGGCGCTCGGAGAGGGCAGTGAAGCCGGAGAGATCGGCGAAGAGCAGGCTGCCCTCCCAGAACGCGCCGCTGACGCGGCCAGGGTGTGGGCTGGACAGCTGGGCCCGCACCAGGCGCGCGGGGATGAAGGCGGCACAGGCGGCGATCTCTGCGCGCAGGTCGGCGGCAAGGCGAGCGCGGGCGCCGGCGGGCAGATCGCCGGTGCGGTCAAGGTGCGCGGCCAGGTCAGGGGCGAGGTAGGCGCGCAGGGCCGTCGGATTGGTGATCCGTGGCATCATCGACATACCTATTGACCGGGGCCGCCCGGCGGGAGGAGGCTACTACATACGGATGAACGTAGCGGGGCGTGGAATTGCATCCGCGGCCCGCCCACATTGTGCGCCGCGCGGCGCAAGTATGCAATGGGTTGTAGGGGAGGTGTGCCTAGTGGGCCAGGCGCTCGCGCAGGCGCGCGAGGGGCCAGGTGTTGGCGACCCGCTCGGCGGTGGCCCAGCCGCGGCGGGCGGTGAGGACACCCAGGCGCTGCCAGGACAGATCGTCGGGGTGGTGGGCGTCGGTGTTGACCACCAGGTCGACACCCAGCGCGAGGGCGCGGCGCACATTGGACGCGTCGAGGTCGAGCCGGTCGGGGCCGCTGTTGACCTCCATGAGCGTGCCGGTGGCGGCCGCGGCCTGTAGCACGGCCTCCATATCGAGGTCGGCGCCGGGGCGCCGGTTGAGGATCCGGCCCGTGGGGTGGGCGATCACATCGACGTGGGGGTTGTTG
>JAAXUL010000251.1 GCA_013336035.1 Chloroflexales bacterium | reverse complement strand
GCCGCGAGGTCGGGGCGGCGCTGGCCAGCAGCCCGGGCCACCGCACCGTCGTCGTGCGCAGCACGGTGATGCCCGGCACGCTCGAGGAGGTCGTGCTGCCCCTGCTCGAGCAGCACTCGGGCATGCGGGCCGGGGTCGACTTCAGCCTCTGTATGAACCCGGAGTTCCTGCGCGAGGGGAGCGCGATCCAGGACTACTACCACCCCAGCTACATCGTGATCGGCGAGCTCGACGCGGCGAGCGGCAGCCGGCTCGAGCCGGCCTACGCCGCCGTGGGCGCGCCGATCATCCGCACCACGCTGCGCGTGGCCGAGATGCTGAAGTACACCTGCAACGCCTTTCACGCGGTGAAGGTCGTCTTCGCGAACGAGATCGGCAACCTGTGCAAGGCCCACGGGATCGACGGGCACGATGTGATGGATATCTTCTGCCAGGACCGGCAGCTGAATATCTCGCCGGCCTACCTGCGGCCGGGCTACAGCTTCGGCGGCTCGTGCCTGCCGAAGGACCTGCGGGCCCTGCTCTACCGCGCGCGGGAGCGCGACACCGACGCGCCGCTGCTCCACGCCGCCGTGGTGAGCAACGAGCAGCAGATCCGGCGCGCGATCGAGCTTGTGGAGCGGACCGGGAAGCGCCGGGTCGGCGTCCTCGGCCTGAGCTTCAAGCCGGGCACCGATGACATCCGCGAGAGCCCGGTCGTGCCGGTGATCGAGACCCTGCTGGGCCGCGGCTACCGGGTGAGCGTCTTCGACGAGCAGGTCCAGCTCAGCAAGCTGATCGGGCGCAACAAGTCCTACATCGAGCAGCAGGTGCCCCACATCGCCTCGCTGATGCGGCCGTCTGTCGACTCGCTGCTCGCGGACGCCGATGTGGTCGTGCTGGCCCACGGCAGCGAGAGGTTCCACGGCGTGGCCGGCCAGATCAGACCGGAGCAGATCCTGATCGACCTGGTGGGGCTGGCCCGCCGACGTACTGATATCCGGGGGTCGTATGAAGGCATCTGCTGGTAACAAAGTGCTGATGCTGCTGGAGAACGCGCCGTTCAGGCTGGACAGCCGCGTCTACCCAGAGGCGACAACGCTGGCGGCCGCGGGCTACCAGGTCACGGTGATCTGCCCGAACTTTAAGCGCGAGCCCTGGCGGGAGAGCGTCGACGGCGTGCGGGTCTACCGCTACCCCGCGCTGTTTATCGGCACCGGCTTCGTGGGCTACCTCTGGGAGTACGGCTACTCGCTGCTGGCGGCGCTCATCCTGTCGCTGGTGGTGCTGGCGCGCGAGGGCTTCGACATCATCCACGCCCACAACCCGCCGGACACCGGGTTTCTGATCGCGGCCCTCTACAAGCCGTTCGGCAAGCGCTTCTTCTACGACCAGCACGACCTGGCGCCCGAGATGTACAGCACTCTGTTCCGCAGCGCCAGCCGCCGCGTCTACCAGATCATGGTCTGGATGGAGCGGCGCTCATGCCAGCTCGCCGACCGGATCATCGTCACCAACCAGTCGCACCGGCGCATGATCGTGCGGCGGAGCGGCATCGCCGAGGAGGCCATCACCATCGTGCGCAATGGCCCCGACCCCAGCCTGCTGCGCCCGGCCGAGCCGGACCCGGCTCTGCGGCAGGCGGGCAAGACGACGATCTGCTACGCCGGGGTGATGGGCCGCCACGATGGGGTGGACTATCTGCTACGGGCGATCCGGCACCTCGTCGTCGAGCTCGGCAGGGGCGACGTCCACTGCATGCTTGTGGGCTACGGCAACGCATGGCCCGAGCTGAGGGCGCTGAGCGGGCAGCTGGGCCTCGACAGGCACGTGCAGTTCGTGGGCTGGGTGGAGCCGGGCGACGTGGCGCGCCACCTCAACGCGGCCGACATCTGTGTCGCGCCCGAGCCCTCGAACCCCTACAACGACAACTGCACCGTGGTCAAGATCGCCGAGTACATGGCCGCGGGCAAGCCGGTCGTCGCCTTTGATCTTCCGGAGCACCGCTTCACCGCCGAGGCGGCGGCGCTGTACGCCGCGCCCAACAGCGAGCGCGACTTCGCCCTGAAGCTCCTCTGCCTGATGGACGACCCGGAGCTGCGGCGGCGCATGGGCGAGGCGGGGCGGCGGAGGGTCGAGAGCGACCTGGCCTGGGTCCATCAGGGAAGAAGGCTGGTGGAGGTCTATGAGTCGCAGGCGCGCCTGGCGCCGCAGCTCACCTGAACCTCGCCATACGTGAAGGAGCGGCAGATGCTGCGCTCTCTGCGGGCGGCTCTCAACGATATCCCGGCCATGCGCGACAAAGCCTACTTCAAGGCCCTTCACGTGGGCAAAGAGGTCTATCACCGCGCCAGGCGGCGCGAGCAGCCCAAGACGGTGCTCTTCATCGTGGGCTGCCAGCGCTCGGGGACGACCCTGATCAACGAGATCTTCGAGCGCGACCTGAACACGAAGGTGTACGCCGAGATGAGCAGGCTCTCGTCGGGCGATGCGCCGAAGCGGCTGCGGCTGAACCCGATCGAGGAGGTTAAGCGGACGCTCGAGCGGGACCGGGCGCCGCTGCTGGTCCTGAAGCCGCTGGTAGAGAGCCAGAACATCCTGCGCCTGATCGGCCACTTCGACGATGCCAGGGTGGTGTGGATGTACCGCAACTACCGGGATGTGGCGGCCTCCTATGTGCAGAAGTGGGGCCCGGGCCACTCGACCCGCGACCTCAGGGCGATCATCGAGCGTAGCCCGCAGAACTGGCGCTCGGAGAGCGTCTCGGCCGAGGTCGAGCAGTTTGTGCGCGCCCACTTCGCCGAGGACATGGACTCGTACGACGCCTCGGCGCTCTACTGGTTCGCGCGCAACAGCCTGTTCTTCGAGCTCCAGCTCGAGCGGGAGCCGCGGGTGATGATCTGCAAGTACGAGGCGCTCGTCCACGAGCCGGTCGCGGTCATGCGCGGCATGTACGACTTCATCGGCCGCGAGTTCCCGGGGGCGCGCATCGCCTCAGCCGTACACACGGCGGCGGCCAATAAGGGCAAGAGCGTCACGCTCGCCGCGCCGATCGAGCAGCGCTGCGCCGATCTGCTGGGGCGGCTCGACCGGGTGTGGCAGGAGCAGGGCCGGGCGACCCGGGGCGCCGGTGCGATAGCAGCGCCAGAGGCACACCGATGAGCGAGGAGATCAGCCAGACGGCCCGTCCCGCCGAGGACAGCCACAGCCTGAGCCACCGCACCCTCCGCGGGCTGTTCTGGATGTTCTCGGGCACATCGGTGAACGCCCTCGCCAGGCTGATCGTGCTGGTCGTACTGGCGCGCCTGCTCGAGCCGACGGACTTCGGCATCGCGAACACAGCCCTGATCGTAGTCGGCTTCGCCGGGCTACAAGTGCAGCTCGGCCTCGAGCCAGCCCTGGTCCAGCGCCCCGAGCTTACGGAGGCGCATCTGCGCACAGCCTTCACGGTGTTCACGGCCCTCGGCGCACTGATGGGGCTCCTAATCGCCGCGCTGGCCCCGCAGATCGCCGCCTTCTTCTCCATGGACGGCCTGGCCCCAGTGCTCGTCTGGCTCGCGCTCGTATTCCCGCTCCAGGGGGCCGTCGCCGTGCCCACCGCGCTGCTCAAGCGCGGGCTGCGCTTCCGGCTGCTGGCCGCCGCGCAGGTGATCTCCTACACGGTGGGGTACGGCGTGATCGGCATCGCCCTGGCCCTGCTCGGCGCCGGGGTCTGGGCGCTGGTCGGCGCCAACCTCGCCCAGGCGGCCATCACGAGCGTGGCCCTGCTAATCGCCCAGCCCTATCCGCGCCGCCCCATGCTAGACCGCGGGGCGCTCGGGGAGCTGCTCTACTTCGGCGGGGGCTTCACCCTCGCCCGGCTGCTGAACTACGCCGCGATCCAGGGAGACAACTTCGTGGCCGGCCGCTCGCTGGGCGCCGAGGCCCTCGGCATCTACGGGCGCGCCTACCAGCTGCTCGTCTTCCCGGTGGACCTGCTGGGCGCGGCCCTCGATCAGGTGCTCTTCCCCTCGATGGCGAAGGTCCAGAGCGACCCATCCCGGCTGATGCTGGCCTACCGGCGCGGCGTCGCGCTGATCGCCATGGCCATGCTGCCGCTCAGCGCCGCGGCCGTGGTGCTGGCGCCCGAGCTGATCCGGGTCCTGCTTGGGCCGCGCTGGGAGGCCGTCGTGGCGCCGTTCCAGATCCTCGCGCTGGGCCTGCTGTTCCGCACCAGCTACAAGATGAGCGACGCGCTGTGCCGGGCCACGGGGGCGGTATACAAGCGCGCCTGGCGCCAGTCCATCTACGCCCTGCTGATCATCGGCGGCGCCGCGGTCGGGCAGCGCTGGGGCGTGGCGGGGATCGCCGTCGGGACACTGTTCGGGCTACTGGTGAACTTCCTGGCGATGGCGCAGCTGAGCCTCCGGCTGACGGCCATGAGCTGGGGCGACTTCTTCCTGGCCCACCGGGCGGCGCTGTGGATCACGGCGCTGGTCGCCCTCGAGGCCTGGCTGTCCAGCCTCCTGCTGCGCGGGCTGTCGGCCCCGGCGATCATAACCCTGGCCGGCGCCAGCGCGGTGTGCGGCCTGAGTCTGCTCGGGATCGTGTGCTGGGCGCCACAGCTGCTCGGGCCCGACAACCGCTGGATGCGCGACCTGCTCATCGAAGTTGTCCGCGGCCGGTACCGGCTGCTCCAGGAGCGGCGCGGCCGCGGGCGGGCGCAGCCGGCCATCGGGGGTGGGCAGGGAAGGGGGATAGAGCGATGAAAGCTGTCTTTATCGCCGGATGCGCGCGTAGCGGGACCACGCTGCTCGGGTCAATGCTGGGCAGCAGCCCCGTCTGCCTTGCCACCCCAGAGGCGAAGTTCAACCTTGAGGTCTACAGGGACTGCCTGCGAGCCGGCCGCCAGGGCGATATGAGCGAGGCGCTGCGCCGCATTATGGGCCACTGGAGCTTCAAGATCTGGGGGGTCGCGGTCGAGCCTGAGCAGGCTCGCCAGGCGGGGGGCTGCGCATCGTACGGCGAGCTGATCACGTGGCTGGTGCGGCGCTACGGGGACAGGCTGGGCAGGCCCGCGCCCGAGCGCTGGATCGACCACACGCCGCTCAACGTCCTTCACGCCTCGACCCTCTTCGAGCTCTTCCCCGAGGCGCGGATGCTCCACATCGTGCGCGACGGGCGGGGGGTGGCGGCCTCGGTGATGCGGCTCGACTGGGGGCCGAACACCAGCGACGCCGCGGCCCACTGGTGGGTACGGCGGGTCGCGCACGGGCTCGCGGCAGAGCACCACTTCGGGCCCGAGCGCGTGATGCGGGTCAGCTACGAGGGCCTGGTGCGCGAGCCGCGCGCGACGCTGCAGGCCATCTGCGCCTTCTTAGAGCTGGAGTACCAGGAGGCGATGATCGGCGGCACCGGGTTCCGCCCCCCCAGCTACTCCGCGGGCCAGCACGCCTTGATCGGCGGCGGCCCGCGGGCCGGGCGCGCGAGCGCGTGGCGCACAGAGCTATCCCCGCGCCAGATCGAGCTCTTCGAGAGCATCGCGGGCGAGATGCTGGGCTGCCTCGGCTACGAGCCGCTGTATGGCCTGGGGGCCAGGCCGGGCAGCCGCCTGGAGCGGCTGCGCTCGGCGGTCGAGGAGCTCTACCTGGCGCGGGTGGTGAACCGATTCCGCTTCCAGCGCCGGGTTCTGCGGTCGGCAGTGAGCGACTACCAGGTGAGCGAGACACGGGCGACCCCACGCTAGGGGCGCGCCCGCACATGGCGCAACTATGAGCAAGCCAATGCAAGTCATCTGTGTGCACCCCCACGACGACCCCCGCTGGGAGCAGCTGGTGCAGACCATGCGGAGCGATGTGTTTCACTCTCCGGGCTGGATGCGCATCCTCACCGACACCTACGGCCTGGAGGTGCGAGCCTACATCGTCATAGACGCGGAGGGCCGCCCGCTGGCCGGCCTCCCCTTCTGCCGCCAGGCGGACATCAAGGGCAGGCGAATCGTCATTCTGCCCTTCTCGGACTACTGCGACCCCGTCGTCGCCCGGCAGGAGCACTGGGACTGCCTGGTCGAGCGGCTGGCTGAGGAGCAGGCGCCGATCACGATCCGGTGCCTGCACAACGAGATCCTGCCCAGAGACCCGCGCTTCGCGCTGGTCGCGCAGGCGAAGTGGCACCAGCTGGATCTGCGCCCCGACCTAGACACGCTCTGGGAGCGCCTGCCCGCGTCGGCGCAGCGGGCGATCCGCAAGGCCCAGAAGAGCGAGATCAGGGTCTACGCGGCCCGCGACAAGTGCGATCTGCACGCCTTCTTCCGACTACACCAGGGGGTGCGCAAGCATAAATACCACATGCTCTCTCAGCCCTACGCCTTTTTCGAGCGGATCTGGGAGCAGTTCATCGAGCGCGAGCAGGGCCTGCTGATGCTGGCCAAGTGCGAGGCGACACTGCTCGGCGGCACGCTATTCCTCGGGTGGAAGGACGGCTGGTACTACAAGTTCAATGCCTCAGCGCCGGAGCATCTGGGCTACAGACCAAACGACCTGATCATCTGGGAGAGTATGAAGGAGGCAAAAACCCGCGGCTATGCTCGCCTGGACTTCGGACTAAGCGACTGGGAACAAGAGGGGCTGCTGCGATTCAAGCGAAAGTTCGCGACCGAGGAGAAGCCGATCTCGTTTCTGCGCCACGAGGCGCAGCGGACACAGAGCGAGTCTGAGCAGGCCGCTCAGGCGCTGATCCCCCAGCTCGCCGAGCTCTTCGCCCAGGAAGGGGTCCCTGATGAGGTCACCGAACAAGCCGGAGCGCTGCTCTATCGCTACTTCGCCTAGCTATGCTGCCCGCAGCTCAGCGCGCACCGCCCCTGGCTTTCATAGAAGGAGGGACGCATGTCCCGCAGACAAGTCTCAGCACTCCTACTGCTCACGATGTCTGTCGTCATGATCAGCTGTGGCGCAAGAACAGGGGAGACCGGCCGAAAAGCACCCGCCCGCCAGGAGACGATCGAATCCTTCGCCAACAGTGAGACCGGCCACCTGTGGGGCGCAGACCACGAGACCGGCGACCTGTCCCAGTGGAGGGACGGGGGCCGGATTAGCACCTCGGGCAAGGCCAAAGCGACGATCAGCCAGCAGGTAGCCCACTCGGGGCGCTACTCGCTCGCGCTATCGATCAAGGACGCGAACGGGACCAGCTCGCCGAGCCCTGGCGTGCGCATGGGCTGGGAGGGCAGGGGCTGGGTTACGACACAGAACGCCCTGAACCTGCCTAACGAGGCCTACTACAGCACCTACTACTACTTCCCCCAGGTGGTGAAGGCCGAGTGGTGGAACTTGATGCAGTGGAAGCAGGCGTATGTCCGCCTGGACGGCTCGCAGTCGCGGAACCCGGTCTACTTCATCAGCGCCGTCTTCCAGGATGGGCAGATGCTCCTCATCCTCAGGAGCAAGGTCGACCCGAATGGCAGCTACGTCGATCCCGGCACCACCGCCGCCACGGCGCCGATCGCCCTCCCGGTGAATAGCTGGGTGCAGATCGAGTGCTACTACCGCTGGTCAACGGCCCCAGACGGCAGGATCACATGCTGGCAGGGCGGCAACCTGATCTGGGACGTCACCAACATTGTGACGGAGTTCACCACCGAGTTTGTGCAGTACCCGCGGCAGTGGACGGTAAACAACTACGCGGACAAGACAACGCCGCCGAACCAGACGATCTTCATCGACGATGCACTGATCAGCCTCAAGCGGATCGGCCCATGATAGCCAACCCAAAGCAGACGGCAGAGAACAGCGCGTGGCTCGTGCGCGGTAGCCCGCAGGCGCAGGCCCGGCTCAGACTATTCTGCTTCCCCCACGCCGGAGTCGGGGCGGCCATCTACACGCCGTGGCGGGCCCTGCTGCCCCCGTCGATCGAGCTATGCGCGATCGTGCTGCCGGGCCGCGAAGGGCGGATGCGCGAGTCGGCCTACACCCGGCTCGCGCCACTGGTGGCGGACCTGGCGTCGGCCCTGGAGCCTATGCTCGACCGGCCGTACGCCATCTTCGGCCACAGCATCGGCGCGCTGCTGGGCTTCGAGCTCGCCCGCGAGCTGCGCCGGCGCGCCGCGCCCGAACCTGTTCACCTCTTTGCCTCGGCGCGGCGCGCGCCCCACCTCCGCGACGCCGACCCGCCGCTGTACCGGCTCTCTGACACGCAGCTGGTCGAGGAGATGCAGCGGCGCTACAACGGCATCCCCGCGGTGATCCTCGCGGACCGCGAGCTGCTAAGCCTGTTCCTGCCCGTGATGCGGGCCGACGTCACCCTCGCCGACACCTACCTGTACACGCCCGAGCCGCCCCTGACATGCCCGATCTCGGCCCTGGGCGGAGATGGGGACCATCGGGTATCGCACGAGGAGCTGGGGGCATGGCGAACCCACACCCGCTCCAGCTTCGGCGTTCAGCTCTTCCCCGGCGATCATTTCTACCTCCAGACGGCGCGGGCGCCGCTGATCGAGCTGATCGCCGGGGCGCTCAGCGGGCACCTGGACAGCTAGGCCCGCAGCCCTGGCCGCGCCGCGGGCGCGGCAACAGAACTGATGGTAAGGAGCGTACGATGGCGCCACCTGCAGTCGAGACCCAGCGCGAGCCCGCCGTGTTTGTGCCGCTAGCCGACCTGATGTCCGAGCGCGCAGGGCGGCCGGAGCATCTGCACCACATCGACCTGCGCAGCCTGACCTCATTCCAGCGAGCGCTGCTGGCAATCGATGGCACGGTCACAAAGTTCATCGAGGCCTACACCCTGGAGCCGGTCGATGTGTCCAGGCTGAGGCAGGAGACGTGCCAGCTGGCGGGCCCCCACCTCGTGCTCGAGACCTCGCCGGGCGTCGAAGTCGTCGCCCGAGAGGTGCTGCTGCGCGGCAAGTACAGCTCCATCGTCTACGCATACGCCGTGTCGCTGCTGGTCCCGGGCCGGCTGCCCAGCGATGCGCTGGACAGGCTACAGACCGAGCCCGGCGGGCTCGGGCGGGTCCTGACCAGCGGAGCGATCGAGAATCGCCGCGAGCTGCTGTGGTACGGGCGCGAGCACCTGCCCGAGCTGCCGGCGACGGTTCGCCAGCACACAGGCGAGCTCTTTCTCAGCCGCACCTACCGCATCTTTATCGGCGGCCTGCCGGCGATGCTGATCAACGAGAAGTTCCCGATGAGCCTGGCCGACAGGATCGCGGGCGACGAGGACGGTTAGGGATGAACATCGAACGGGCAGAGAACACATACAGCGGCGCGGGCCACGGGCCGGCGGGCCAGCGGGGCCCGCTGCCCCCGCTGGCCCGGGCGACGCTGCTCCAGATGCTCAACGGCTACG
>JAAXUL010000974.1 GCA_013336035.1 Chloroflexales bacterium | reverse complement strand
GGTGGTGGACCTGCGCACGCGCACTTACGATGGGCAGAAGGGCTACCGCTCCCTCGGCCCCTACAGCGAGCGAGGGGCGATCTTCCCGTTCGGCTGGGACAGCGTCAGGCCAGGGACACGCACGGTGATCATCACCGAGGCCGAGTTCAAGGCCCTGGCCGCGCTCCAGGCCTACCACGCCGGCGAGCTCGATGCGCCGACCCTCGGGCAGCCCGGCCTCACCGTCTTCCGCGAGGCGTGGGCCCAGCAGCTGGTCGACCGAGGGGTCGAGGAGGTGGTGCTCTGCTACGACAGCCAGCCGCGCGCGACGAAGGAGGGCCTGCCGGCCCTCGCCCCCGAGGAGCAGTGGAGTCTGCGCCACGGGGCGGTCTGCGCGGCTGCCGGCCTGCGGGTGCGGGTCGCCCGGCTGCCCCTGGCCCCTGGCCAGGAGAAGGCCGAGATCGACACCTTCCTCACCGACGCGGGCGCCGACCGCTTCCAGCAGATCATCGCCACCGCCCCACTGCTCCTCGACTATCATCGCGCGCTTGGGCACGCCCTGCTGGAGCGCCACAACCTGCCGTTGCCCAGCACCTATCCCGTGCGGCGCGAGCGGCCGGTACGGCTCACGATCCGTGAGGCCGCGGCTGAGCTCTCCGCAGCGCAGGGCGAGTCTCCCGCTGCTCCCCTGGCGGAGACACGCACGCAGATCGCGGCCCTGGTGGAGCAGTACGTCACCGAGGGCGAGGGCTTTCTGGTGCTAGCCCACCCGCCCGGTACGGGCAAGGGCTTCAACACCGCCCTTGGCCTGCGCCAGTGGATGCAGTCCGTCCCCACCGGGGACGATGGCAGTGGCTTCCTGGTCTGGACCGCCCAGCGCAAGGAGCAGGTCCACGACCAGCAGGGTATCCCCTTGATCCCGCTCTCCGGGCGGCACCCCGGCAACTGCCGCAAGCTCGCGGAGGCGCAGATCCTGGCCCAGAAGGGCTACAGCGTCAAGGACGCCCTCTGTGCCCGCCGCTGCCCCTTCGTTGGGGGCTGTCGCTACATGCGCCAGTTTGGACAGGAGGGCGACTTCTTCGCCTCGGCCCCACTGCTCAAGGCGACCGGCTGGTGGGAGCAGGCCGGGGTGGTGGTGCTGGATGAGTTCGACCCGGCTGGGCTGATCACCCACGTCCAGCTCACCAGCGCCGACCTGGCCGCGATGAGCCGGGCCTCCCCGAAGGCCCCGGCGATCCAGACCGCGCTGCGCTGGGTCGCCCAGGCCCTCGCCACCACGACCGACCGCACCCTGGGCGGCGTGCTCTTACTCGATGAGTTAACCCGGCAGGCGGAGGGCGATGGCGCCGATCTGGCGACGATCCTGACGAGCGCCCTGGCTGAACTGCCGCCGCCCAACCAGCTCAACATGCTGATCGGACTCCCGACCGGGGCGACCCTCGCCGACTACCAGGCCCTGCCGCCGGGCCACACGGCAACGCTGCTCGCGCAGATTGCCAAAGAGCTACAGCTGCGCTACGCAGGCCGGCGCTGCACCAGCCGGATCGAGGCGCGCGGCGGGCGGCTGGAGCTCTTCCTGCGGGTCGAGCACCTGATCACACGGCTCGCCCGAGCCGACCAGCCGAAGATCATCCTCGACGCGACGGTGAATGCCGGCCTGCTGACTGCGCTCTTCCCAGGCACCCCGGTGCGGGTCGAGCAGCCCAACATCGCCGGAGCCGCCCGCGTGATCCAGGTCGTCGGGCGCGACTGGGCCAAGCGCAGCCTCCGGAATCGGTCGGCCAATATCGCGAGCCGGCAGCGCGAGCGCTGGATCGAGGACGTGGTGAGTCATCTCCGCCCAGGCCGCAAGACGCTGGTGGTCTGCACGCTGGAGTGGGAAGAGGAGCTGCGCGCGGGCCTCGCCGAGCGCGGGCACACCGACGTCGCCGTAGCCCACTACGGGGCGTTACGCGGCTCGAATGCCTACCAGGGACACGACGTCATCCTGGCTCAGGTCTACCACCCGAACCTCGATGCGATCATCCGCGAGGGCCGGGCGCTCTTCGCCGACGACCCCACCCCACTCGACGAGCGGGTCATCACGGAGCCGCGCGTCCTCCACGATGCGACCGGGGCGGCCTGGAACGTCCAGGTGCCGACCTTCACCGACCCGCGGCTCGCCGCGCTGCTCCAGCAGCGGCGCGAGGCTGAGTTGCTCCAGTGCGCGCTGCGCGGTCGCCCGTTCGATCACCCCGACGTGCAGATCACGCTGCTCTTTAGCCTCCCGGTGCCGGGCTTATCGCCGACCGTGATTGTCGAGGCGCCGACCAGCCCGACGAGCAACGGCGGCCGCGAGCGGGCGACGAAGGTCCGACTCTGTGCCGCCGCCCAGCAGTTGCTCGACCGGGGCGCGCGGGTGATCGAGGTCGGCGACCTCGCCAGGGCGGCACAGGCCAGCGTCGCCACAGTGCGCCGGCACCTGACCTATGTTGCCGCCCGGCTCCGGCTCCAGCTCCTCACTCGGCGGCGCATGGTCCCGATGCCCCGCGGCGGGGCGCGCCACTACGAACGCCTCGTGCTGCTGCGGCGGGGCCGCATCGTGCCCGCACAGTCTGAGCCACCGCCCCTCCCGCCGACGACCGATTCCACGACGCCAATGGAAGTCAGGCTGGCCGGTGACCAGACGATGATGGATCAGGCGCGCAGGAAGCGATCACTAGCCGGCGTGATCCATCATCGCGCCGCTCGGGGACGCCGGCGCCGAGTAGCGCTCAAGCACCGACCGCGTTGTCGATCGCGCCCGCCGCCAGGCTGAGCGAGTGGAGAAAGGCTTAACACCTCGCCAGCGTGGAGCGCCCGCGTCACCCGCCTACCACACGGCCCATAGCGCGTGGCCGCGCTGTCTGGGAGGGGACATCGCCCAAGGAACAGCCCGAGGGCACGCCCGAGGAAGACAGTTCGCCCCCAGCGTCCCTGGCCCATTCGCTGAGCCGTTCCGCCTTTATCGGACGTATGAAGATGACACCAGGAGGAGAAGAATACGCTTCAGTACAAGCAAAATCCAAGCGCCAGTGTCGGCCTTTCTCTCACCGCTGTGGGGCGTCGATCGCGGTGGTGTGACGGCTATGGTTGCGCAGGGCTACCCCCCTGATGACGCGTCAAACGACGCCTGCTGAGACAGCTGCTCTGACCTTGCGCTGATGGGCCGACGGAGTCAGAGCAGGCAACGGCTGAGGCGTCGCAGCAGGGGTTTCGCACTCTACACCTGTCAAGCATTTTTCCATCGCACCCGATGGAGCGAGGTAACGGGCCGAGCGACGACCGAACCACCTCGTGTCTGATGGAGCGAGGTAACGAACCTAGCGACGACAAGGCCACCTCGCGCCTGATGAAGCGAGGT
>JAAXUL010000973.1 GCA_013336035.1 Chloroflexales bacterium | reverse complement strand
GCCCGGCTGCGGCAGCGCCTCGCCAACGAGCACGCCTCGAGCGGCCTGTTCGCCCAGGCCCGCTGCCTGGTCGAGGAGACGATCACGCTGGCCTGGCGCCAGCACGACGCCGAGGCGGCCCTCGAGTTGGTCGAGCTCCAGCGCTCGCTGGCCCTGGCGGCCGCGCTGCGCGAGGCCCAGCTGCCCGAGGTTGGCCAGGATGTCGCGCTGGCCGCAGCCGGCGCGGCGCCGCTATCGGCAGAGGCGGATACCGTTGCCGATGGCGTGTCTGCACAGGCCCTGCAGGACCACCTCGAGCGGCGCCTGCGTAATCGCCGTCTGCTGCCGCTCGCGCATGCCGATATCCTTAGCCCGCTCGACCTGCCCGCGCTGCGGGCTGCCTTCCAGCAGGCCTTCCCGGCCGGATGGACGCTGCTCAGCTATCTGCCCTGCGGGGCGCAGGTTCTGATCGTCTTGATGGACCACGAGGGGCTGTCGCTCGTCGCGACTCCGCTCGATGAGCGCCTGCGCTGGCTCCTCGAGCGGGCTACCTCGCCCCAGTACCACTGGCTGACCTACATGGCCGATGCGATGACGCCGGGGCCGGCGAGGTGGGCCGTGCTCGACGAGCTGGGGGCGCGGCTGCTTCCCGCGCAGGCCCTCGCGCGGCTTCAGCCGGGCCACCGCCTGCTGATCATCGCCGGGGGGCCGCTCAACGGCCTGCCCTGGGCCGCGCTGCGCGCCGGCGGTCGCTGGCTTGTCGAGCAGGCGACGCCCCAGCTGCTGCCGGGGCTCCTGATCTGGCAGAAACTTCTTGGCCACCGGCCCCAGGGCAGCGCGGCGCTGCTGATCGGGGTCAGCGCGTTCGGGGCGCGCGCGCCCGAGCTGCAGGGTGTGCGCGCGACGCTCGAGCTTGTCGAGCAGCGCTGGCCCGGCCGGGTGGCGCGCCTCGAGGATGGGCAGGCCCGCGTCGGCGCTCTGCGCGATCTCGCGGCGCGGGGCGAGCTGCGTAGCTACGCCCTGCTCCACGTCGCCACCCACGGGCAGCTCGTCGCGACAAGCGGGTTGCTCGCCCACCTCAAGCTGGCCGACGACGATCTGCGCTACGACGAGATCGCGCGGCTTAATCTGGCCGGGCCGCTCGTGGTGCTCGCCGCCTGCGAAGGCGCCGCGGGCGAGGTCCTGCCAGGCGAGGAGATCCTGAGCCTGAGCCGGGCCTTTCTGGCCGCGGGCGCGCGCGATGTGATCGCCAGCGAGTGGCAGCTCTACGACAAGGCCGCGCCGCTGTTCCTTGCCCTGCTCTACGACGGGCTGGCGGCCGGGCTCGACGCGCCGAGCGCGCTGGCCGGCGCGCAGCGCGCGTGGCTGCGACGGCCCGCCGAGGCCTCGGAGCTCGGTAGGCTTGCGGGCGCCCCGCTGATCTGGGCAAGCATGTCGGCCCTGGGGGCCGGCACTGCGCCGGAGGAGTAGCGAGTGGTACCTTGCCCGCCACTCTCCCGTTACAGACACGACCGGCCTGCGACTAGGCGCCGCCGCCGACGCCGCCGCCACTGCCGGGGTCGGCAACCTGGGTCGGCGCTGACTGCTGAGCGGTTGTCCAGGTGGTCGTCGCGCCGAAGGCCAGGGCCGCGCCCAGGAGCACCACGGCGGCCAGACGCTTCAGAGTGCGCTGCATGGCTTGCATCCCTTTCTGGTGGAACTGCTTGTGAGCCTTGGGAGCGGGCGTTGTGCCTGTCCCGCGCGCAGTCAACCACCAGGAAGATCGGGAAACGCAGCAGCGGATGCGCAGTTTTCAGAGCGATCGGATAGGGAAAATCAGATCAGCGGCCCGTGCCGCCCATGGGCACGGCCTTACGAGAGCGAGGGGCCATATGGAGAAGCGCAGCGAGAGCTTCGGGCGCCTGCTCAAGGCTGGCACGGCGGGGATCGCGTATATCGAGGGCAAGACCCAGCAGGCGGTCGAGGAGGAGCTGGGGGCGCTGATCGGCGTGGCCGGCACGACGCTGCAGCGCTACAAGGCCGGCTACCTCCCCCCCAACCCGCACAGCCTCGAGCGGCTGGGCGAGGTGGGCGTGCTGCGCGGGCTGATGGGGCGCCAGTGGCTCGAGCGCTTTCTCGAGGCGGCGCGCGTGCCGGCCTACAGCAGCCAGGCTCTGGTCGCGCGCCTCTTCCCGGCGCAGCCGGCGGCGCGCGAGCGGGTGGCGCGGCCGAATCTGCCGCCGCCCACCTACGCCCGCTTTATCATGCGCGGGGCGGCCTACGGGGCGCTGATGGAGGGGCTGGGCAGCGCCCTCGCCGTCACCCTGGTGGTGAGCCTGGGCGGGATGGGCAAGACCAGCCTGGCCCGCGCCGCCGCCGGCGCCTGCCTCGAGCCTGGCCGAGGGCCGCCGCGCTTCGATACGGCCGTGTGGGTGAGCGACAAAGACCGGCCTGGCACGACCAACCTCAGCACGACGCTCGACGAGATCGCGCGCGTGCTCGACTACCCCGGCCTGGCGGCGCTGCCGTTCGGCGAGCGCCAGCACGAGATCGAGGGCCTGCTGCGGCGCCAGCCGGTGCTGCTGGTGCTCGATAACGCCGATACTGTGACCGACGGAGCGCTGCTCGAGTGGCTCGCGCGGCTCCCTGGCCCGAGCAAGGCGCTCGTCACCAGCCGCTTCGCCCTGCCCGCGCTGGCGAGCGCCTACCTGGTCGAGCTGGGGCCGATGGCGGCCGACGAGGCCATGGCCCTGATCGCCGAGTGGCTGCCCCGCAGCCGGCTCCGCGGGCTGGCCGGCGCCATCGAGCAGCTCGCGCCGCTGGCCGAGGTGGCCGACGGCAACCCCAAGGCGCTCGAGCTGGCGCTTGGGCTGCTCCAGCACCGCGCCCGCGACGCGGTGATCGAGGACCTGCGCGCCGCCCGCGGCGGGATCTTCGACGAGCTGTTCGACCGGGCATGGGATCTGCTCGATGGCGCGGCCCGGCGCGTGCTGCTCGCGCTGCCCCTGTTCCCCGGCAGCGCGGTCGCCGAGGCCCTCGCCTACTGCGCCGACCTCTCCGCGGCCGCCTTCGCGCGCAGCGCCAAGCAGCTGTCTGACCTGTCGCTGATCGATGGCGAGCGCGACGACCTGCGGGCCGCGCCGCGCTACAACGCCCACGCGCTCGTGCGGGCCTACGCGCAGGCCCGCGCCGAGCTGCTGCCCGAGCCCGAGCACGGCCTGCTGCGCGAGCGCTGGCTGAAGTGGTGCTCAGACACGGCGCTGGCCGTCGGCTTCTGCTGGGATGACCTTGACCGTCTGGATGCCCTTGACCACGAGCACCAGGCCGTCCAGGCCGCGATCGCCTGGGCGGCCGAGCGCCGCCACGACGAGGCAGTGCTGATGCTTGGCGAGGGGGTGCGCTACTACTATAATGTGCGCGG
>JAAXUL010000972.1 GCA_013336035.1 Chloroflexales bacterium | reverse complement strand
CGAGCGCGACCTCCCCTTGCGCGTGCCCTACGTTGCGCACGCGTCGCCGCCCGCTACGGCGACGCCGACCGGCGCGCAGGCTCCGCCGCCCGCGACGGCGACGCTCATCCAGAACCCGCGCGCGGCCCTCCCCGTGGTGCGCCTGCGCGACGCGGACGGCGAGTGGGCGCCGGAGCGCGACCTGCTCGGTAGCGACCCCTTCGCGCGCGACTTCGTGGTCGAGATGCACGAGGACCAGCGGGCGCAGCTGCGCTTCGGCGACGGCGTGGCAGGGCGGCGGCCCGCCGGCGCCCTGATCGCGACCTACCAGGTAGGCAGCGGGCCGGCGGGCAATGTCGGCGCCGAGGCGATCGCCCACGTGGTCACCGACCTGGGCGGCATCAGCCTGGTGCGCAACCCGCTGCCCGCCCAGGGCGGGTCCGCGCCCGAGGCCCTGGAGCAGGTGCGCCAGCACGCGCCCCAGGCCTTCCGCGTCCAGCAGCGCGCCGTCACCGCGGCCGACTACGCCGCCGTCGCCGAGCGCCACCCCGAGGTGCAGAAGGCCGCCGCCACCCGCCGCTGGACCGGGAGCTGGCACACGATCCTTCTCACGGTCGACCGGCGCGGCGGCCAGCCGGTCGACCCGGAGTTCGAGGCGACGATCAGGCGCCATATAGAGCGCTACCGGCTGGCCGGGCACGACCTGGAGATCGAGGCGCCGCGCTTCGTCTCCCTCGACATCGCCCTGGTGATCTGCGTCGCGCCGGGCTACTTCCGCGACCAGGTCCAGCGGGCGCTGCTCGAGGCCCTCAGCAGCTCCGATCTGCCCGGCGGGCGGCGCGGCTTCTTCCACCCCGACAGCTTCACCTTCGGCCAGCCGGTCTACCTGAGCCGGCTGGTGGCGACGGCGACGCAGGTGCCGGGGGTGGCCGCGGTGCTTGAGCTGGACGGCGGGCCGGGGCCGGCCCGCCCGCTCCCCATACTCCTTCCGCGGGTGCTAGCGATCCAGGGCCGGGGCCGCACCCGCTTCCAGCGCTGGGGCGAGCTGCCGCGCGGCGAGCTTGCCGCGGGGGTGATCGAGCTCGGCCGCGATGAGATCGCCCGGCTCGACAACGACCCGAGCCGCCCCGAGCACGGGCTGCTCGAGCTGATCATGGAGGGAGGCCAGTGAGCGATCCAACCGCTGAGACGCGGCTCGAGCCGTGCGGCTGCTGCGAGGCGGGGCCGCCCGAGGCGCCCGCGCACGACAACCGGCCCGGCCTGCCCGCCCTGCGCTACCGGGTGGGCACCCACGGCAGCTTCATGCGGCGCATGCTGGCCCGCCTGGCGGTGGAGCTGCCGGACTTGACCAGCCGCGCCGGCGACGACCCCGCGATCGCCATGCTCGACGCCTGGGCGACGGCCGCCGACGTGCTCAGCTTCTACAGCGAGCGCATGGCCAACGAGCACTACCTGCGCACCGCCGCCGAGCGGCGCTCGGTGCTAGAGCTGGCGCGGGCGATCGGCTACGAGCTGAGCCCCGGCGTCGCCGCGGGCGTCGAGCTAGCCTTCACCCTAGACGAGTTCCCCGGCTCGACGCCCCAGACCTCGATCCCGTCCGGCACACGGGTGCAGAGCGTGCCCGCCCCCGGCGAGCAGCCCCAGAGCTTCGAGACGGTCGAGGCGATCGAGGCACGGGTCAAGTGGAACGCTATGCGCCCGCGCCAGACGCGCCCCCAGCGCCTGGCGATCGGCGCGAGCGGCGATCACCTCTACCGCTTCGCCCTCCCGGGCGAGCCGCCCCTGAGCGGCCCAGGCGTCACCGCAATCGCCGTCGCCGATCTCTTCCGGATCAGCGAGGTCGCGCTGGACGACGAGGTCGACACGCTCCAGGCCCAGGGCGTCAACGCGATCGTCATCGCGGGCGCGAACCTCAGGCTGGCGCCGGGCGACCGGCTGCTCTTCGTGGGGGTGCGCGGCGGCGAGACCCGCGCCCTGGTCGCGCCGGTGCTCGCCGTCGAGCCGGACCAGAAGCGCGGCGAGACCCGCGTGTCGCTCGACCTTCCGCTGCCGCCCCAGATCCTCTTCGTAACCGCGGCGCTCATCCAGCTAGCGCAGACGGCGCTCCCGCCAGGGCCGGCGCCGCTGCCCCTGGGCGGGCCGCAGGTGCATGGGCTGCTGGCGAACCGTGTGCTGGCCGAGTCGCAGCTCCAGGCCATCGTCGCCACCAACCAGTGGGCCTCGGGCTCCTTCGAGCTGCTGCTCGAGCGGCCCCCTCCGCCGCCAGCGGCGGTCTTCGCCTTCGCCGAGCGGCTGGGGTTCTTCGGGCACAACGGGCCGTACTACCGCAGCCTGCCGCAAGAGCTGCGCCTGCCGCCGGGGGCCGGCGGCTTTGTGCCCCCGGAAGGAGCGCCACCGACGGCGGTGTACCCCACCAACTGGGATGGGATCCCTGGTGTGAGCGAGCCGCTCAGCATCTGGGAAGATTCCCTGGCGACAGGGTCCGACACGACCTACGATGCGCATAGTGCAGACGCGCCCGACGCCTACCTCGGCCGCGCCGTGCCCGCGGTGATCCCCGGGAGCTGGGTAGTGTTCGAGGACGGGGATGTTCGCCGCGCCTACCGGGTGCGCGCCGCTGCCGAGCGCTCGCTGGTCGGCTTCGGCATCCACGACAGGGTGACCGGGCTGGCGCTCGACGATGTCGACGGCACCGACCTGGTCAACGACACCCCTGACAAGCCGGACAGCTTGGGCTTCCGCACCGCCACCGCCCACGTGGCGAGCGCCCAGCTGGAGCTTGCCGAGCTGCCGATCACAGACGTGGTGCCGCAAGGCGCGACAGAGCTCATGCTCGAGGCTCTGGCCCTCGATCTGCCGCCCGGCCGGCGGGCCATGCTCACCGGGGAGCAGGCCGGCGCGCCCGGCATCTTCGCGAGCGAGCTGCTGACCCTCGAGGAGAGCACGCACCTGATCCTCGAAGAGCCGGGCGGCGTCGCCGGCTTCACCACCCTGCGCTTCGCGCCGGGCCTGCAGCGCAGCTACCTGCGCGCCAGCGTGACGATCAACGCCAACGTGGCCCGCGCCACCCACGGCGAGACGGTGCAGCACGTGCTCGGCAGCGGCGACGGCGCCCAGGCCAACCAGCGCTTCGCGCTGCGCAAGTCGCCGCTGACCTACGTCTCGGCCCAAACGCCGAGCGGCGCCGAGAGCGCGCTGGAGGTGCGGGTCGAGGGGGTGCGCTGGGACGAGGCGCCCTCGCTCTTCGGGCTCGGCCCGGAAACTCCCGGCCTGAAGCAGTATTTCCTCGAAAGCGCCAAGGGCTAAGGCGTGTCGGATGGAGCGCGGTGAGGGCTAACCCCTCGGTCGAGCGGACAGACACCGGCAAGCCGGTGTCTGCGGCTCACCTCGAACGTGTGTGCCGGGCATGGCACGTTACTTCGTA